>JAJPEO010000053.1 GCA_021166815.1 Nocardioides sp. | reverse complement strand
GCCGGATGAGGGACCAGCTCGTGCCGCTCATGCGGGGCGGCGAGGTGCTGCTGTCCGACGGCCTCCGCGGGCGGCCGGCGACCCTCTACCGCAAGGCGCGCTGACTGCCCTCGTCCCCGAAGACGCCATGCAGGACGTGTGGCGAGACGGCCGCTCGAGCGACCAGGTCGTCGCACGTCCCGGCCAACGTCTGCCCGCGTGGTCGCGGAGCGTCAGTCTGCGCGCCTCACCGTGAGGCGCATGGCGGGGTTGGCAGTCTCCGCGAAGCCCAGTCGGCGGTACATCGCCATCCCGTCTTCGCTCGCGTGCAGCTCCACGCGGTCGGCGTGCCCGGCGGCCCACTCCAGCAGGTGGGCCAGGCACCGCCCGGCGTGACCACGGCCCCGGGCCTCGCGGCGGGTGACGAGGTTGGACAGGTACGCGGTCCGGCCGGTGGGACAGGTCGGCCCCGGCGCGCCCGAGCGGACCTCAGCCATCCCGCTGCTGACGACGGCGTCGCCGTCCTCGACGACCACCAGGCAGACAGACGGATCGCCAACCGCGCGCAGGAACCAGTCGCGAGCGAGCGCTTGCCAGTCCTGGCCCTCGGCGTCGACGCCCATGTCCGTGAACATGAGCGCACGCAGCTCGACCAGCGCGGCCACGTCGGCGGTGGTCGCAGGGCGCAGGACGGCGTTCACCGGGACACCCTGCTCACAGCAGCCCGGCGCGGCGCGCGATCGCGACCGCCTCGGTGCGGGTGGTGGCGTCGAGCTTGGCGAGGATGTTGGACACGTGCACCGAGACGGTCTTGGTGCTGATGAAGAGCTGCTTCCCGATGGCGCCGTTGGTGCGGCCCTCGGCGACGAGCGCGAGGATCTCGGCCTCCCGCGGCGTGAGCGCACGCGAGTCCGACGTCTGGCGGGGTTGGGGTGACGCGCCGAGCGCGGACAGGCGCTCCAGCAGGGGCGTGGCGCCCATGGCCGTGGCGGCCTCGCGCGCCAGGTCGGCTGCCGTACGGGCACCCTCGGTGTCGCCGGCCGCGCGGAGCACGCCCGCCAGGGCCACCCGCACGCGGGTCAGCTCGGGCACGTCGCCGTAGGCGACGAACGCCTCCTCGGCTGCGCGCCAGGCCGCGACGAGCTCGTCGGCCGAGGGCGGGTCGACCTGGGCGGCCCACCGCCACCGCAGGTGCTCCGCGGCGCGGGTCGCCACCCAGGCGTGGTACTCCGGCCCGAGGGTGTCCACGTAGGGCGCGTAGTAGTCGATGACGCGGTCGCCGTCGGCCATGAGCAGCTGCACCGCCTCCCCCGCGAAGGCCCGCTCCTCGGCCGACTGGGTCGCGGCGGCGTCGGCGTGGATGGCCACGATCAGGGTGGTCAGCCGCAGCCGGGCCTGGAAGTGGTCGTGCCACAGCGGGCGTACGGTCGCGACGGCGAGGTCGTACGCCTCCTGCGCCGCGGCTGCGTCGACTCGCTGCTGCGCCCGCGTGATCTCCGCCGTCGCCCCCAGGATCGCGACCAGCCCGTCCAGTCCCCAGTGTGCGCGCAGCTTCTCGGGCGCGTCGCCGTGGAGCCTGCCGCGCAGCGCGCAGATGCGCTGCTGGAGCGCGAAGTAGAGCCACTCGTAGACGGCGGGCGGCGCCTGGGCGGTCACGTCGAGGAGGCGGTCGGCCTCCGTCAGCCGCCCGAGGTGGACCAGCGCCAGGCCCTTCATCGACCGAGCCTCGGCGGGGTAGGGCGACCACTTCAGCCCAGTGCGCTCGCCGAGGGCGATGGTCCGGTCGTACGCCTCGATCGCCTCCTCGACCTCGCCGCGCTCGTGGTGGAGCCGGGCGAGGAAGTAGTGGGCGCGCAGCTCGGGCTCGACCAGTCCCTCGGCTCGCGCATGCTCCACCGCCGCCCACCAGGCCGCCTGCACGTCGGCATCGGGCCGCGAGGTGTCGAGGGTGGCCAGGATCGTGGCCACGTCGACGACGACGGACGTGAGGTTGTGGCGCTCGGCCAGGGCCAGCGCCTCCATGGCGGTCGCGCGTGCCTCGTCGAGGTCGCCCCGACCCAGCGCGCGTGCCCGGATGGCGAGCGCCGGGGCCAGCAGCCTGGGCGGGCCGTCACGCAGCGCCTCGACCGCCTCGGTGGCGATCTTGGTGGGCGACTCGGTGCTGTCGGTCAGCATCAGGGCGTCGGCGATGGCGGCGAGCAGCTGGCCGCGCTCGCTGGCCGGCGCGTCCTCCGGCAGCGACTCGAGGTGGCTCCGCAGCACCTTGACGGCCTTGGACACGCGCCCCGAGGCGACGAAGGCCTCGGCGCAGCGGCGTACGAGCGCCGACTCGTCGATGTCGTCCAGCTCGGCGCGACGCTCCGACCGCTCCGCGAGGCCGCCGAGCAGCTCGAGGGCCTCGAGGAAGTGCGTGGCCGCCTCGTCGGGGCCGCCGACGGCCATCGCCTCGTTGCCGGCGTCGATGCTGGCGCGCAGCGCCACCAAGGTGTCGCCTGCCCGCCGCGCGTGCTGGGCGAGCTCGGCCGTGGTGCCGGCCGCGCGCCCCTCCCGCATCGCCGCCACGAAGGCGGCATGGAGCCGGATACGCTCCCCCGGGAGCAGGTCGTCGTACACCGCCTCGCCCAGCAGTGCATGGCGGAACGCGTACGTCGAGCGCCGTCCCGCCACCATCACGTTGGCCTCGACCGCGGCGCGGAGCGCAGCCTCCAGCGCCGTGGGCGCGAGGTCTGACACCGCGGCCAGCAGCTCGTGGGAGACCTGGCGACCGGCCACGCTGGCGAGTCGCGCGACCTGGCGGGCGTCGTCGTCGAGGCGGTCGAGCCGGACGAGCAGCACGTCGGCGAGCTCCATGGGCAGGCCGCCGTCCCACGACGCCCCCACCAGCTCCTCGACGAAGAACGGGTTGCCCTCCGACCGATTCACGATCGCGGTGAGCTCGGCCTCGGTGAGGGTGCCCGGTCGCAGGGCCTTGACGAGCCGACGCACGTCGCTCGGGCCGAGCGGCTCGAGCTGCACCCGGCCCACCTCGCTGAGCCGCGTCCACTCCGCGACCTGCCGGCGCAACGGGTGGCGGCGGTGGAGGTCGTCGGAGCGGTAGGAGACGACGAGGGACACCGGCCGGGGGAAGGGCCGGGAGAACAGGAAGCTCAGCATGTCGCGCGTGGACTGGTCGGCCCAGTGCGCGTCCTCGACCACCACGAGCAGGGGCGTCTCGGAAGCCAGCGTCGCGAGGAGGTCGTGGACCGCGGCGAAGACGTTGCCTCGGTCGAGTGCCCGGTCGTCGTCGTGGTCGTCGGCGACGCGCAGGCGCCGGCCCGGCTCGAGGCGGGCCAGGCTGGGGTGGCGGTCGATCACCTGGGCGACCACGTCGCCCGGCTCGTCGAGCACCCGCCCGAGGATCTCGGAGAACGGCAGGTAGGGCAGGGAGCTGTCGGCGAGGTCGAGGCAGTGGCCGGCCACCACCCGCCAGCCCCCGGCGGCGGCGCGCTCGCACAGCTCGGTGAGCACGCGGGTCTTGCCCACGCCGGCGTCGCCGCCGAGGAGCAGGACGCGGCTGCCGCCGAGGGCGACGCGCTCAGGCGCGCCGATGCCGAGCTGGGAGGTGATCTCCTCCAGCTCGGCATCGCGGCCGATGAGGTCGGCGGCCCGCAGCGTGGGCACGGACACCATTGTGTCCCGTACCGGTGACGTCGCGGGGTCGACGGCGGTCGGCACCGCCGTCACGACTCGTCGTCGGCGCTGACGCGGCGACGGGTCCAGCGACCCGTGCGCCGGTAGTCGTGCTGCATCCGCTCGCGGCGGTAGGCGACCTCGGCCTTGGTGAAGCTGTCGGTGGCGAACATGGCACTTCCCTCTCTCCTGGCCCCCGATGGGCCATGCCATGAGCCTGCGCGCCTGAGGTAGTGCCGGACATCGGGCTGGTGCCCTATTCCGGCGGGGCCGGCTACCTCAGGAGCGGCTACCTCAGGAGGGACAGCTCCTCCTCGCTGAGCACGAGGTCCGCCGCCGCGGCGGAGTCGGTGATCGACTCCGGCCGCTTGGCGCCCGGGATCGGGACGACCACGGGCGACTGGGCGAGCTCCCAGGCGAGGGCGACCTGCTGGGGGCTCACCCCGCGATCGGCCGCGACCTTCGCGAAGGCCGGGTGCTTCTCGGCGAGCTCCTTGGCGTCGGCGAGGCCGCCCAGCGGGCTCCACGCCAGGAACGCCAGGTCGAGCTCCTCGCACACCTCGATCTCAGGCACGCTGGAGCGGAACTTCGGCGAGAACTGGTTCTGCACGCTCACCAGCGCATCACCCAGCACCGCGTGCGCGTCGCGGATCTGCCGCGGGTCGGCGTTGGAGAGCCCGACCATGCGCACCTTGCCGGAGTCGGCGATCTCCTTGAGCGTGCCGATCACCTCGGCGTACGGCACCTTGGGGTCGGGTCGGTGGTGCTGCCACAGGGCGAGCTGCTCGACCCCGAGCCGGCGCAGGCTGTCGTCGACGGCCCGGCGCAGGTGGTCGGCGGAGGAGTCGACGTCCCAGCCACCGTCGGCCGTACGGACGTGTCCGCCCTTGGTGGCGAGCAGCACCCGGTCGGCCACGCCCAGGTCGGCGAGGACCGAGGCCACCAGCTCCTCGTTGTGCCCCTGCGCGTCGGCCCCGCGCTCGTGGGCGGCGCCGTACGCGTCCGCGGTGTCGAGGAGGTTGACGCCCGCGTCGAGCGCGGCGGTCACGGTGGCCCGAAGCTGCTCCACGGGTACGGGGTCGGTCTGGGTCCAGGTCATGAGCCCGAGGCCGATGCGTCCGATGTCGGTGCGGCCGACGGTGTCGTTGCCGAGCGAGTAGGTCTGCATGCCTCGTGTCTAGCACGGCCCCCGAGGCTCGTCGGACCGGCCGAGGAGCTCACGCTCAAAGTGCTCGCGCGAGACCGCGTAGAGCCGAGGTCCCAGCGCGCGCGGCAGGTTGTCCAGGTACCAGTCGCGGAAGCGGCTTGCTCCCCACCCCTGCAGCACCGAGGCGACCCAGCCGGGGCGGCCGCGCCGGACCCAGAAGCCGATCACGTGCCCCGCCACGAGGCCGAACGCCAGCGCAGCGCCCATCGCGAAGAGCGTGGCCGCGATCTCGTCGCTGGCGAAGTTGTCCATCACCGACAGCAGGCCGCTGTGGTAGAGCGGGACCAGCTCCCTCGTCTGGTCGACGTACGGGCTCGCCTGCTCGGCCGCGTCGGCGAGGTCGCGCAGCGAGTCGGTCGAGGGCCTCGCGTCCCAGGCCGCCTTGAGGTGGGAGAACGCGTCGAGAGGAGGCGGAATGCTGAACGCCTCGTCCAGCTCGGCGTACGTCGTGCTGATGCCGCGCAGCGTCTCGGAGGTCTGCTCGACCGACTGCTCCAGCTCGGCCTGGTCGGGCGTGTGGCGACTGACGTAGTCGACCGCGCCCTGGATCTCGACCCGGTGCTCGGCGACGTAGCGCGCCTGCCGGACCTCCTCGGCCAGGGTGGGATAGGCCTTGACCGCCACCTTGAGCTTGCCCCAGAGCGTGTCCGCGTCGCCGAGTGCGACCGCGAGCGCGGCGCCCGCGCCCCAGGCCTTGGCCAGCCACTCGAGCACCGACCCGATCACGAGCCGGCGGAGGTCGAGCCGCTGGGCCAACGGGGGACGTTCGGGGTCCACGGTCATGGAGGCGATCCTCTGTGGTCCCCGACGAGGGTCGCAAGGCGGGGGCATCACGGCCCCGAGGAGCACCCCGGTTCAGGCGCCCGCGCAGGTCCGCTGCTCGTGGAGCGGCGGCTCGGCCCGGTGGCGCCCGGAAGGCGCGTCGCCCGGGCCACCCGTCAGCTCGACCACGTCGACGATCTCGTCCACGTGGTGGCGCAGGTCGAAGGCGTCCTGCCGGTCCGCGATCGCGACGACGTGCGTCCCGCCGGCGCGCAGCCTGGCGACCACCGGAAGGGCCGGAGCCAGGCGGCCCACGAGGACCAGGTGCGTGATGCCCCCGTCGCGCACGACGTCCAGCGCGTCCATGCACAGGGCGACCACAGCGGCACCCGACGCCGCACGGAACGTGTGGATCGGCTGGACGCCGTGACGCTGGAGCGTGTCGGCCCAGGACGGCAGCCGGGCGGCCGTCCACTCCCCGTACGCGCGGCTCAGGGCGGGCACGCCGTAGGCGGCGTGCACCGCCTCGACGACGTGGGGAAGCATGCCCACGTCCGTGGTCTCGGCATCCATGAGGAGCGCGACGCGGTGCGCGCTCTCCTCGTCCGGGGCCGGCATGCTCCGCGACAGCTTGGTCGCGAGCTCCCGGCGCTGCCGTAGGGGGATCTCGCGCACCGTCGCCGGAGCGCGGTCCGGTTGGTGGCGCGGCTGGGGCTCGAGAGTGGCAGTCTGCGCCTCGAGGGCCTCGGGCGGTCGCGCCACGGCCAGCCATCGGCGTACCGACGACGCCAGGTCACTGAACTCCCCACGCGCTCTTGCGGTCATGCCGGTCACCTCCCCCTCGTCAGCCGGACGATCGACTGTGGCACAGACGGACTATGGCTACCGGCGGGTAGGCGGAAACACCGGCCACCGGCCTAGACCGTTGGTTCGGCGACTTGCCGGGACCGGGCCCGCCCCCCGATGGTTGAACGCTCATCCAAACAGTGGCACCGTGGACGGCATGAGCACCGCCTGCTCTCACCTCGACACCGTCCGCGAGGTCACGCCGTCGGCCGACGGCTGCGAGGACTGCCTCACGACCGGCGACCGCTGGGTGCACCTGCGCCTGTGCATGGCGTGCGGCCACGTCGGCTGCTGCGACAGCTCGCCCAACCGGCACGCCACCGCCCACTGGCACGCCCACACCGACCACCCGATCATCCGCTCCTTCGAGCCGGGTGAGGACTGGTGGTGGTGCTACGCCGACGAGCTCGGCTTCGAGGTCGAAGGCGCCGCCCCGGCGCCGTCGCACTCCTGAGCAGCCCACGCAGAGGAGACAGCATGACCACCATCGCGATCGTCGGCGCAGGCCTGGCCGGGGTGACCGCGGCCCAGACGCTGCGCGAGAGCGGGTCCGACGCCCGCATCGTGCTGGTCAGCGACGACGAGCACGCCCCGTACGACCACCCGCCGCTGTCCAAGGCCGTCCTGGCCGGCGACGACCCGGCAGAGAAAGCCCTGCTCCACGAGGCCTCCTGGTACGCCGAGCACGACATCGAGCTGGTCCTGGGCGCCGAGGCGACGACGCTCGACACCGCGGCCCACACGCTGACCCTCGACACCGGCACCGAGATCACGTGGGACCAGCTCCTGCTGGCCCCCGGCTCGACCGTGCGCCGCCTCGACGTCCCCGGCGCCGACCTGCCGCACGTCCACTACCTGCGCACGATGGCGCAGTCGACGGCGCTGCGCGACCGCCTCGCCGAGCACGGGCAGGTCGTCATCATCGGCGCTGGCTGGATCGGGCTCGAGGTCGCCGCCGCTGCCCGCGCACACGGCTGCGAGGTCCACGTCGTCGACCCGCTCGCCACCCCGCTCGAGCGCGTCGTGGGGCCGCGCATCGGGCAGTGGTTCGCCGACGTCCACGCCGCGCACGACGTGACCTTCCACCTCGGTGAGGGCGTGGAGGAGATCCTCGAGGACGGCGTACGCCTCTCCTCCGGCACCGTGCTCCCCGCGACCACCGTCGTCGTCGGCATCGGTGTCCTCCCCCGCACCGACCTCGCCGAGGCCGCCGGCCTCGAGGTCGACCACGGCATCGTCTGCGACGGCGCGTTGCGCACCTCGGCACCCGACGTCTGGGCCGCCGGCGACGCCGCGAGCTGGGACCACCCGCGCTTCGGCCGCGTGCGCCTGGAGCACTGGAGCAACGCCAAGGACAGCGGCGCCGCCGCAGCGCGCTCGATGCTGGGCGAGGAGGTCACCTACGACCCGGTGCCGTCCTTCTTCTCCGACCAGTACGACGTCGGCCTGGAGTACGCCGGCCACGTCCCGCGGGGCGTCGAGCCGGAGGTCGTGCTGCGTGGGGACCCCGCGACGAACGAGTTCCTGGCCTTCTGGCTCGACGGCGACCGCGTCCTGGCCGGCATGCACGTCAACACGTGGGGTGCGCTCGACGAGATCGAGCCGCTGATCGGCACCACCGTCGACCGCGACGCGCTGCCGGGCTGAGCGCCGCGCGGCGGCTCAGCGCACGCCGACGGGCTGCAGCCGCGCGGCGAGGAACCCGCCGATCGCGCCGAAGAGGTGCCCCTGCCACGAGACGCCCGGCTGGCCGGGCAGGACCCCGAGCAGGGTGCCGCTGTAGAAGATGAAGACGCCCACCCCGATGAGGATCTGCACCGGGTGCCGGGTGACGAAGCCGACGACGACGAGGTAGACGATCCAGCCGAAGATGAGCACCGACGCCCCGGCGTGGACCGTGCCAGGCGGCGCGACCAGCCACACCCCGAGACCACCCACGACCCAGATGACCGCGGTGGCCAGCAGCCCGCGGGACAGGCCGGTCACCAGCGTGAGGAAGCCCAGGACCAGCACCGGCACCGTGTTGTTGATGAGGTGCGGGAACCCGAAGTGGAGCACCGGCGCCACCGCGACCCCGACCAGGCCGTCCGGGTCGCGCGGCCACACCCCGTAGGCGTCGAGCGCGTTCGCCGTCAGGGTGTCGACGATCTCCAGCGCCCACAGCAGCGCGACGAACGAGCCGGCCAGGACCGCGGACTGCCGCCAGGCAGGCGTGCGCTCGAGGGTGGGCTGCATGCCACCCATGGTGACAGCGAGGGGAAAGCGGCTCCGGGTCGGCGAGTCACCGCCGCGCAGCGGGCGCCAGGGCATGCACGACCAGCGAGGCCAGCTCGGCGTAGGCCTCGGCGTCGGTCATCTCCAGGCGCGCGAACATCTCGCCGCGCTGGATCTCGATCATGGTCGCTGCGACCATCTCGGCCACGAAGGCGGCGTTGACCGAGCGGAACGCCCCCGCCTCGATGCCCTGCGCGATCACCTCGCGGATGCGGGCCGCCGCCGCCACGGTGTTGCGGCGGTAGACCTCCGCGGTCGGCCCGAAGGCGAGCAGGTCGTCGAGGAAGTCCCGCGACAGCGGGCGCAGGTAGTCGGCCACCGCTTCGAGGTAGGCGGTGACGCGCTGCGCCGGGTCGGACACCTGGGCCAGGCGCGCCTCCACGACGGGCACGGACTGGCGGAAGTACTCCTTCACGACCTCCACCACCAGCTCCTGCTTCGACGAGGCGAGCGCGTAGAGCGTCGTCTTCGAGCAGCGCAGCCGGGTGGCGAGGTCGTCGAGGGTGAAGTCCGCGAAGCCCTCGGCAGCCAGCAGGGCGACCAGGCGGTCGAGGAGGTCCTGCTGGCGTGCCGTACGCCGTCGTCGTGGCGCGGTGGTCGTCATGTCGCGGGGTTGACCTCGGCCCCCTGCACCTCGGCACTGCGCGCGCGCCGGAGCTGGAAGCGCTGGATCTTGCCCGAGGGCGTCTTCGGCAGCTCGTCGACGAAGTGCACCGTGCGCGGGTAGAGGTGGGCCGCGAGCTTGGTCTTGACCCGCTGCTGCAGCTCGGCGGCCAGCTCCTCGCTCGGCGTCACGCCGGGGGCGAGGACGACGTACGCCTCCACGACCTCGCCGCGCAGCTCGTCGGGGACGCCGATGACGGCCGACTCCGCGACGCGCTCGTCCGCGACGAGCACGCTCTCGAGCTCGAAGGGGCCGATGCGGTAGCCGGCCATGATGATGACGTCGTCGTCGCGGGAGGAGAAGAAGAAGTCGCCGTCCTCGTCGACGTAGCCGGCGTCGCCGGTGTAGTACCAGCGGCCGTCCTCGCTGAAGCGCTCGGCGGTCTTGTTGGGCGCGTCGACGTAGCCGGTGAACCACATGAGCGGGCTCTTGGCGAGGTCGATCACGACGCGGCCGGCCTCGCCCGGAGCGGTCGGCTCGTCGGCGTCGTTGCGCAGCACCGCGGCGGCCCACCCGGGCATGGGGCGGCCCATGGAGCCGGGCTTGACGTCGCGGCGCACGGCGTCGTGCCAGCCGTTGACGATCGACATCCCGAGCTCGGTCTGGCCGTAGGTGTCGCGGATCTCGCACCCGAGCACCCGCTCGCCCCACGCGACCATCTCGGGGTTGAGGGGCTCGCCCGCGGACGTGGCGCGACGCAGCGCGAGGCCCTCCGGCGGCGCGACGTCGGCGCTGCGCAGCGAGCGGTAGACCGTGGGGGCGGCAGCGAGGTTGGTGACGCCGAGGCGGGTGATGACCTCCCACGTCGTGGCCGGGGTGAAGCCGGCCTGGAGCAGGATGTTGCGGCGGCCGGCGGCCAGCGGGGCGGCGATGCCGTAGTAGAGGCCGTACGCCCAGCCCGGGTCGGCGGCGTTCCAGTAGACGTCGTCCTCGGACACGTCCAGGCCGAACTCGAGGTAGGCCACGAAGGCCGCGAGGGCACGGACCGGGATCGGCACGCCCTTGGGGGTGCCGGTCGTCCCGCTCGTGAACAGCCGTACGAGCTCCGCGGAGCCGTCGACCCGCACGACCGGCGCGTTGGCGGGGTCGGCCTGCGCGAGCAGGTCGTCGAACCGGAGGTCGCCCTCCTCACCGGGGCCGCCCGCGACGACCACGCGCCAAGCGACGTCGGCCGGGAGGTCCTCGCCCGGGAGCAGCTTGGCGCGCTGGCCGGCGTCGGTGACGACGACCGAGGCGTCGGAGCCGTCGAGGCGCAGGGCGATCGCGGGGGTCGCGAAGGCGGTGAACAGCGGCACGTGCACCGCGCCGGCGCGCCAGATGCCGAGCACCGCGGTGACGAGGTCGAGGGACTTGCCCATGAGCGTCGCGACCCGGTCGCCGGGGCCGACCCCGAGGTCGACGAGGGCCGCCGCGAAGCGGCGCGAGCGCTCGGCGAGCTCGCCGTAGGTGACGTCGCGCAGGCTCAGGTCGGGCTGGACGACGGTGAACCCGACGGCGTCCGCGGGGTGGCGGTCGCAGAGGAGGTCGGCGACGACCACGTCGGGGGCGTCGAAGGTGGCGAGAAGGTCGGCCACGCGCTCGTCGGGTGTCATCGGCAACTCCAATTCGATACTGGTAATGATACTGGCGACTGCGTTACAGTATCGTTCCGTTCGCGTTCCCGCTAGCCCCTGGAGACGAGATGCCCGCATCACGACACCTGCCCACCGAGGAGTCCGCCGAGCTGCTCCAGCTGGTCCGCGAGTTCGCGGCCCGCGAGCTCGCGCCGCGCAGCGCCGAGGCGGAGGCCACCGAGACCTTCCCGCGCGACGTCTTCCGGATGCTGGGCGAGCTCGGGGTGCTGGGACTGCCGTACGCCGAGGAGTTCGGCGGCGGCGGACAGCCGTACGAGGTCTACCTGCAGGTGCTCGAGGAGATCGCCGCCGTGTGGTCCTCGGTCGGGGTGGGCGTGTCCGTCCACGCGCTGTCGTGCTTCGGCCTGGTCAACTTCGGCACCGACGAGCAGAAGCAGCGCTGGCTCCCCGACATGCTGGGCGGCGACCTGCTGGGGGCGTACTGCCTCTCCGAGCCGCACGCCGGCTCCGACCCGGCGGCGATGCGCACGACCGCACGCCGCGACGGCGACGACTACGTGCTCAAGGGCGCCAAGGCGTGGACGACCCACGGCGGGCAGGCCGACTTCTACAAGGTCATGGCCCGCACCTCCGACGACCGCTCGCGCGGCATCTCCTGCTTCCTCATCCCCGCGGACACCCCCGGCCTCACCGCCGACACCCCCGAGCGCAAGATGGGCCTCACCGGCTCCACGACCGCGACGATGCGCCTCGACGACGTCCGCGTCCCCGCCGAGCGCCTGCTCGGCAACGAGGGTGACGGCCTGCGCATCGCGCTCGCCGGCCTCGACTCCGGCCGGCTCGGCATCGCCGCCGTCGCCACCGGGCTGGCGCAGGGCGCGCTCGACCAGGCAGTGGCGTACGCCCACGAGCGCGAGACCTTCGGCAAGCCGATCATCGAGCACCAAGGCCTCGCCTTCGTGCTCGCCGACATGGAGGCCGCCGTCCAGAGCGCCCGCGCCATGACCCTGCACGCCGCGCGCCTGAAGGACGCCGGTCTGCCCTTCAGCCGCGAGGCCTCGATCGCCAAGATGGTCGCGACAGACAACGCCATGAAGGTCACCACCGACGCCGTGCAGGTCCTCGGCGGCTACGGCTACACCCGCGACTTCCCCGTCGAGCGCTACATGCGCGAGGCCAAGGTCATGCAGATCTTCGAGGGCACCAACCAGATCCAGCGCATGGTCATCTCCCGCTCGCTCGCCAAGGGCGACTCCGGCGCCCTCACGTCTGCGTAGGGCGGCCGGGGTGGGTTTGCCCGCGGGGGGGGGGGAGTGGGGACGGGGGGGGCGCAATTTAAGCGCGGAGGGGGCCCCGTACCCCCCCAAGCGGGGGGACCGGCCCACCTAGTGCCTTAATTGTCGCCCCCCCCGCCCCCACCCCCCCCCACACGCGGGCAAACCCACCCGGCCGCCCTACGCCGAGCTGAGGGCGCCGGCGTCGCCCTTGGCAAGCGAGCGGGAGATGACCATGCGCTGGATC
>JAJPEO010000044.1 GCA_021166815.1 Nocardioides sp. | reverse complement strand
AGACCCCGATCGTGCATTTCTACAACTCCACCAGCGAGTTGCAGCGCCGCGTGGTGTTCGAGAAGGACGTGGCCGGCATCAAGCGGATCGCCACCGACGCCGCCAAGATGATCACCGACATGGCCGCGAAGGCCGCCAAGGGACCGGGACATTCCGGCTACCGCTTCCAGTATTCGCCGGAAAGCTTTACCGGCACCGAACTGGAGGTGGCGCTGGAGATCTGCAACGCGGTCGCCGAGATCGTGCAGCCGACGCCCGGCAACAGGCTGATCATCAACCTGCCCTCGACCGTCGAGATGGCCACCCCCAACACCTATGCCGACCGCATCGAATGGATGTGCCGCCATCTCGACAACCGCGAGAACCTGATCATATCGCTGCATCCGCACAACGACCGCGGCACCGGCGTCGCCACCACCGAACTCGGCCTGATGGCCGGCGCCGACCGCGTCGAGGGCTGCCTGTTCGGCCACGGCGAGCGCACCGGCAACGTCGACCTGGTCACCCTGGGCATGAACCTCTTCAGCCAGGGCATCGACCCGCAGGTCGACTTCTCCGACATCGACGAGATCCGTCGCACGGTGAAGTACTGCACCAACATGCCGGTCCACCCGCGCCACCCCTACGCGGGCGACCTGGTCTACACCGCCTTCTCCGGCTCCCACCAGGACGCCATCAAGAAGGGGCTGGAGGACCTCGAGCGTCGTGCCGACGAGCGTGGCATCAGCGTCCGCGACATCGAGTGGGAGGCGCCCTACCTGCCGATCGACCCCAAGGACGTGGGCCGCACCTACGAGGCGGTCATCCGCGTCAACAGCCAGTCCGGCAAGGGCGGCGTGGCGTACGTCCTGAAGGCCGACCACAAGCTGGACCTGCCCCGCCGGGCGCAGATCGAGTTCAGCCGCGTCATCCAGGAGCACACCGACGCCGAGGGCGGCGAGATCACGCCGGAGGAGATCTGGGCGGTCTTCCGCGCCGAGTACCTCGACCGCACGACCCCCCTGCAGCTCAACTCGGTGCACACCTCGAGCGCGGCTGGTGAGAGCGACGAGCTGGTCGTCGGCGTCTACGTCGACGGTGAGCGCCACGAGCTGCGCGGCCGCGGCAACGGCCCGATCAACGCCTTCGCCGAGGCGCTCGCGGAGATCGGGCACGAGGTGCGGGTCCTCGACTACGCCGAGCACGCGCTCTCCGAGGGCGGCGACGCGATCGCAGCGGCGTACGTCGAGTGCGAGGTGGGCGACGAGGTGCTGTGGGGAGTGGGCCTGGACCCCAACATCGTCACCGCGTCGCTCAAGGCGATGATCAGCGCGATCAACCGCGCCTGAGCAAACCGCACGGTCCTCGTCGGCGCGCGGCTAGATTGTCGCCATGTTGGTGAGCGAGCGGATCGGTCAGTTCTTCCTGGAGTCCGACTCCGGCCGGGACCGCCTGGAGTTCACCGAGTACGGCTCCGGTGACAAGTGGGTCGTGCTGCTGCACGGCCTGCTGATGCCCCGGCGCATGCAGCAGCCGCTCGCCCGGGCGCTGGCGGCGGAGGGCTTCCACGTCGTGACGCTCGACCTGCTCGGCCACGGCCACTCCGACCAGCCCGCCGACCCGCTCGTCTACTCCATGTCCGCGTTCGCCGAGCAGGTGGTCGCGCTCATGGACCACCTCGGAGCGGACCGGGCGGTCGTCGGCGGCACCTCCCTGGGTGCCAACGTCGCCCTCGAGGTCGCTGACCTGACGCCCGAACGCGTCGTCGGGATCATCGCCGAGATGCCGGTGCTCGACAACGCGCTCGTGGCCGGCATCGTGGCGTTCGTGCCGCCGATGTTCGCGGCGCGGTTCCTGCCGATCACCGTCAACACCGTCCGCAAGGTCACCCGGGCGGTGCCGCGCGGGATCATGCCGTTCTGGATCGGCGTGGGCCTCGACACGCTCGACCACCGGGCCGACAGCATGGCGGCCCTGCTCCACGGCGTGATCTTCGGACGCATCGCCCCGTCGTCGAGCCGTCGCAAGCGCATCCAGACGCCTGCGCTGGTGATCGGCCACCCGACGGACCCGATCCACCCCTTCGTCGACGCCGACATGCTCGCCGCCGAGCTGCCCGACGTCCGGTTCGAGCGGGCGTCGTCGATCCTGGAGTGGCGGCTGCGGCCCGAGCGCCTCAACGACGCCGCCATCGACTTCGTCACCTCGTGCTGGGAGCGACGTACGAAGGTCCGTCGGGCCTGACGCGCCGACGGGGCCGCTGTCGGCCCGCCGCTGCGGCGGTGGGGGAGAATGGTGCGGTGCCCCTCTACCGCGACGAGGCGCTCGTGCTGCGCACCCACAAGCTGGGTGAGGCCGACCGCATCATCACCGTGCTGACCCGTCAGCACGGGCTCGTGCGCGCCGTCGCCAAGGGAGTGCGGCGCACCACCTCGCGCTGGGGGTCGCGCCTGGAGCCTTTCACCCACGTCGACCTGCAGCTCGCCGAGGGGCGCAGCCTCGACGTGATCACGCAGGCCGAGACGATCGACCCGTTCCACGCGCGCATCGGGCTCGACTACGAGCGCTACACCGCCGGCACCGTGATGCTCGAGACGGCAGAGCGGCTGGTGACCGAGGAGAAGCAGCCCAGCGTCCAGCAGTTCCTGCTCCTCGTCGGCGGGCTGCGGGCGATGGCGGCCGGTGAGCACGGACCGGGGCAGGTGCTCGACTCCTACCTGTTGCGCTCGCTGTCGGTGGCCGGCTACGCGCCGTCCTTCGGCCACTGCGTGTCGTGCGGCGTCGAGGGCCCCCACCCGTTCTTCAACCCCTCCGCCGGTGGCGTGATGTGCTCCCGGTGCAAGCTGCCCGGATCGGCGACCCCGGCGCCGGAGACCGTGCGCCTGCTCGCCGCCCTGCTCACCGGCGACTGGCCGCTCGTCCACGCGAGCGAGGCCCGTCACCTCCGCGAGGCCAGTGGCCTGGTCTCGGCCTACCTCGCCTGGCACCTCGAGCGCGGCCTGCGCTCCCTCGCCCATGTCGAGCGCTGAGCTGGCCTGCCTGGCCACGGCCGTCGGGCGCCACGTCCTAGTCTTCGTCCTGTGAAGCGCCCCGTCCGACAGCCCACGCCCCACCCCTCGGGCGCCCGACCGCCGGCGATCCCGCCGGACCTGGTGCCGAAGCACGTCGCCATCGTCATGGACGGCAACGGCCGGTGGGCCAAGGAGCGCGGCCTCCCACGCACGAAGGGTCACGAGCAGGGGGAGTCCTCGCTCTTCGACGTGGTGGAGGGCGCGATCGAGCTGGGGGTCAAGGCGATCTCCGCCTACGCGTTCTCGACCGAGAACTGGTCGCGGTCGCCCGACGAGGTGCGCTTCCTCATGGGCTTCAACCGTGACGTCATCCGGCGCCGTCGTGACGAGATGCACGAGCTCGGGGTGCGGGTGCGCTGGGCCGGCCGGGCGCCGCGCCGGTGGAAGTCGGTGATCACGGAGCGCCAGGCGGCCGAGGAGCTCA
>JAJPEO010000346.1 GCA_021166815.1 Nocardioides sp. | reverse complement strand
GGCGATGTCGCTCATCTGCTCGTCGATCCCGCTGTGGCTCAGAGGGAGCCGGCCACGTGGTCGACGAGGTCGACCAGGCGGTTGGAGTAGCCCCACTCGTTGTCGTACCAGCCGACGACCTTGACCTGGTTGCCGATGACCTTGGTCAGCGGAGCGTCGAAGATGCAGGACGCGGGGTCGGTCACGATGTCGGTCGAGACGATCGGGTCCTCGGAGTAGCGCAGGAACTTGCCGTCGGCAGCCGCCTTGACCACGGCGTTGACCTCCTCGACGGTGGTCTCACGCCCGGCCTCGAAGGTGAGGTCGGTCGCCGAGCCGGTCGGGGTGGGCACGCGCAGGGCGTAGCCGTCGAGCTTGCCCTTGAGCTCGGGCAGGACCAGGCCGATCGCCTTGGCCGCGCCGGTGGAGGTCGGGACGATGTTGATCGCGGCCGAGCGGGCCCGACGCAGGTCCTTGTGGGGAGCGTCGAGCAGGTTCTGGTCACCGGTGTAGGCGTGGATGGTGGTCATCAGACCCTTGACGATGCCGAACTCGTCGTTGAGCGCCTTGGCCATCGGGGCCAGGCAGTTCGTCGTGCACGACGCGTTGGAGATGATGTGGTGGTTGGCCGGGTCGTAGTCGTCGTGGTTGACGCCCATGACGATCGTGACGTCCTCGTTGGACGCGGGCGCGGAGATGATGACCTTCTTCGCGCCGCCGTCGATGTGGGCCTTGGCCTTGGTGGCGTCGGTGAAGATGCCGGTGGACTCGATGACGATGTCGGCACCGAGGTCGCCCCAGGGCAGCGCACCCGGGTCGCGCTCGGCGAACGCCTTGAACGTCACGTCGCCCGCGGTGATGTCGGTGTCGGTGTAGGACACGTCGGCGTCGAGACGACCCAGGGTGGAGTCGTACTTGAGCAGAGTGGCCAGCGTCTTGTTGTCGGTGAGGTCGTTGATGCCGACGATCTCGATGTCAGCGCCCGAGGCACGAACTGCGCGGAAGAAGTTGCGGCCGATGCGGCCGAAGCCGTTGATGCCAACACGAACGGTCACGAGAGGATCTCCTGAGGTGGGATGCAGCGGTTCACCTCGACCTTAGCGGAGCGGCACGGGGCCCCGGCAGGGACCTTCGGCCCGAGGAACCCGGGACCGTACGATCAGCCTTCGTCGACCAGCATGTCCGGCGTCAGCGAGGCCTCGGTGTCGGGAATCCCGAGCTCCTCGGCGCGCTTGTCGGCCATCGCCAGGAGCCTGCGGATCCGCCCGGCGATCGCGTCCTTGGTGAGCACGGGGTCGTGCAGCTGGCCGAGCTCCTCCAGCGACGCCTGCTTGTGCTCCAGGCGCAGCTCACCGGCCATCTTGAGGTGGTCGGGGATCTCCTCGCCGAGGATCTCCAGGGCCCGCTCGACCCGCGCACCCGCAGCGACGGCGGCGCGCGCCGAGCGTCGGAGGTTGGCGTCGTCGAAGTTGGCCAGGCGGTTGGCGGTGGCGCGCACCTCGCGACGCATGCGCCGCTCCTCCCAGGCCATGAGAGACTCGTGCGCGCCGAGCCGGGTCAGCAGGGCGCCGATCGCGTCACCGTCGCGGATCACGACCCGGTCCACGCCACGCACCTCGCGGGCCTTGGCCGAGATGCCGAGCCGGCGGGCCACCCCGACGATCGCCAGGGCGGCCTCGGGGCCTGGGCACGTGATCTCGAGCGAGGACGAGCGTCCGGGCTCGGTGAGGGAGCCGTGGGCGAGGAACGCGCCGCGCCAGGCCGCGACGGCGTCGCAGCCGCCACCGGTCACCACCGCTGGCGGAAGGCCGCGGACCGGACGACCGCGGTTGTCGATGAGGCCGGTCTGGCGCGCGAGCGCCTCGCCGTCCTTGCTCACCCGGACGATGTAGCGACTGCCCTTGCGGATGCCGTTGCCCTGGACCATGACGACGTCGGACTGGTGGCCGTAGACCTCGGCGATGTCCGTGCGCAGCCGGCGGGCCGCTGCGCCCGTGTCGAGCTCAGCCTCGACGACGATGCGTCCACTGACGAGGTGGATTCCACCCGCGAATCGCAGCATGGACGCCACTTCGGCCTTGCGGCAGCACGTCTTGGTGATCTGGGTGGAGGCCAGCTCGGCCTTCACCTGTCCGGTCATCGCCATGGGGCGAATCCTGCCACGGACGTCAACGATCCTCGGCGTCGATGATCCGCGCGAAGGCAGCCGCCAGGCGGTCGGGGTCGTGGCGGGCGGTCCCGGGGACGGCGAGGTCGTCGACGACCAGGCGCGCACCGAGTCGCCCTGCCACCTCGGACACCGCGTCGATGTCGCCGGCCACCCCGGTCGCGTCGGCGAGCAGCGTGTGGATCGTGAGCCCCGGAGCGTGGGCCAGGAGCGCGGCGACGTGGTCGGCCGGCCCCAGGCCGCTGGTCTCCCCGTCCTGCGCCTCGAGGTTGAGCACGACGACCAGGCGGGCGTCGGTGCGCCTGAGGGCCTCGCGCAGCCCGGGCACCATCAGGTGCGGGATGACGGAGGTGAACCACGAGCCCGGGCCGAGGAGCACCCAGTCAGCAGCCGTGATGGCCGCGACGGACTCGGCGCACGCCTCGGGCTCGCGCGGCTCGAGCGCGACCGAGACGATGTCGCCGGGGGTCGTCGCCACCTCCACCTGACCGCGGACCGTGCTGACCTCCTCGGGTGCCTCGGGGTCGATGCCCCGCACCTGCGCGGTGATGTGCATGGGCGTGGTGGCCATCGGCAGCACCCGCCCCTGGGCGCCCAGCAGCCGCCCCATCCAGTCGAGCGCCTTGACGTGGTCGCCCATGATCTCCCAGAGCGACACGATCAGCAGGTTGCCGACGACGTGGCCCTTCATCTCCCCGTCCCCGGCGAAGCGGTGCTGGACGACGTCGGCCCACGTACGGCCCCACTCGTCGTCGTGGCAGAGCGCGGCCAGGGCCATGCGGAGGTCGCCCGGGGGCAGGACGCCGAACTCACCTCGCAGCCGCCCGGAGGAGCCACCGTTGTCGGCGACGGTGACGACCGCGGTGATGGAGTCGAGCGTGAGGTCGTCCTGCAACCGCCGCAACGCACCGAGCGTGGCAGCGAGGCCGTGGCCGCCCCCGAGGGCCACGGCGGACTGGGAGCGCTGCCTCATCTCACTCCCTGCCGAGGTCGCGATGCGTGCAGCGGGTGTCGTGGCCGAGGTCGCGCAGTCGCTGGGCGACCGCCTCGCTCATGGCCACGCTGCGGTGCTTGCCGCCCGTGCACCCGATGGCGACCTGCATGAACCGCTTGCCCTCGACGCGGTAGCCCTCGGCGGCGGTCTGGAGCACGGGGAGGTACTGGTCGAGGAACCTCTCGGCGCCGGGCTGGCCGAGCACGTAGGTCGCCACGGCGACGTCACGGCCGTTCTGGGCCTTGAGCTCGGGCACCCAGTAGGGATTGGGCAGGAAACGCATGTCGGCGACGTAGTCGGCGTCGACCGGGATGCCGTACTTGAAGCCGAAGCTGATCACGGTGATCTTGAGCCGGGTGGTCTCCGGGGACCCGAACATCTCCGCCACCCGGTCCTTGAGCTGGTGGACGTTGAGGCTCGTGGTGTCGATCACCAGGTCGGCGTCACCCCGCAACCGGGACAGCACCGTCCGCTCGCGCTGGAGGCCGTCCAGGAGCCGGC
>JAJPEO010000342.1 GCA_021166815.1 Nocardioides sp. | reverse complement strand
CGGCGAACGGGGTCTGGGCCAGCAGGACGCGCAGGGGCGCGCCGAGCTGGTGCGCGAGTGACGCCGCGGCGCTGAGTGAGCGCTCGGCCCCCGCGGACCCGTCGTAGCCGACCAGCACGTGCTTGGTGGTGTCCATGTGCGCTCACCTCTTGTGGAGACTGGCTGTTGTGGCGCTGCCAGCGTGGCAGAGACCCTGGCCGCGGGCCAGAGTCTTCGGTCCCGTGATGCCGGTCGCCTAGGGTCGAGGCGTGGAGACCGAGGACGTGCTGGCGCTCATCCAGCGGGTGTCTGCCGAGGTGGTGGAGCCGCGCTTTCGCCGTCTGCGCGACTCCGAGGTCCACGAGAAGGGACCCGGCGACCTGGTCACCGACGCCGACCGGGAGGCGGAGGTGATGCTCACCGCAGCGCTCACGAGCGCCTACCCCGACGCCGTGGTGCTGGGGGAGGAGGCGTACGCCGCGGAGCCGGCGGTCCTGGACCGCTACGTCGCGGCGGCGCACGCGTTCACCGTCGACCCGGTCGACGGCACCGGCAACTTCGTCCGTGGCTCGGCCGACCACGCGGTGATGGTGGCGGAGGTGCGCGACGGGGAGACCGTGCGCAGCTGGATCTGGCATCCCGAGCACCGGGTCGCCTACGTCGCCGAGCGCGGTGCCGGCGCGTGGCGCAACGGCACCCGCATCGTGCGGGAGGCGGTCGAGCCGCCTGCGCTGGGGCGTACGTCCAACCGTGCCTGGCGTCACCTGCACCTGGCGGGACTGGCGCCGCTGGAGCGGACCTGGTTCTCGTGCGGCGTCGACTACCCACGGTTGGTGGAGGGCCGTGCCGACTTCCTCCTCTACCGCGGCAACACGTCCCACTCACGCCGTGGGATGCCGTGGGACCACGCCCCGGGCAGCCTGCTCGTCACCGAGGCCGGTGGCGAGGTGCGCACGTTCGAGGGGGAGGCCTACCACCCACAGCGCCGTTCCTTCTCGGGCCTGGTGGTGGCCGCTGACCCCGGGACCGCCGACCTCGTGGGGCCCCTGGTCGCCGGCCTGTGAGGTGGGGCGGGGAAACCCGGGTGAGCCGGCTCTGCCCTGCCCACTAGGCTCGTGCTGTCACGCCGACCACCAGTCCGGGCCGTATCCGGGCGGTACAGAAGAGGAGTTCCACGTGTCCGAGATCCAGAAGGCCTGGGAGCTCTTCAAGGACGATCCCCAGATCATCGCGGCCCGTGTGGACGGTCAGCTCAAGGACCTCTCGTACGTCGTGCAGCCCGGTGACGAGGTCGAGGGCGTGGCGATCGACAGCCCCGACGGGCGCGACATCCTGCGCCACTCCACCGCCCACGTGCTCGCCCAGGCGGTGCAGCAGATCTGGCCCGAGGCCAAGCTCGGCATCGGGCCGCCGGTCAAGGACGGCTTCTACTACGACTTCGACGTCGAGACCCCCTTCGTGCCCGAGGACCTCGCGAAGATCGAGACCGCGATGCGCAAGATCATCAAGGAGGGCCAGCGCTTCGAGCGTCGGCGCTTCGAGTCCGACGCCGAGGCGCTCGAGGAGCTCAAGGACGAGCCCTACAAGGTCGAGCTCATCGGCCTCAAGGGAGGCTCGGGGGCCGACGACACCGAGGGAGCCAGCGTCGAGGTCGGCGCGGGCGAGCTCACCATCTACGACAACGTCCGCCGCAACGGCGACGTCGCCTGGTCCGACCTCTGCCGCGGACCGCACCTGCCGACCACCAAGCGCATCCCGGCGTTCAAGCTGATGCGCAGCGCGGCGGCGTACTGGCGGGGCGACGAGAAGAACAAGCAGCTCCAGCGCATCTACGGCACCGCCTGGGAGAGCAAGGAGGCGCTCGACGAGCACCTCCACCGCATCGAGGAGGCGGAGCGGCGCGACCACCGCAAGCTCGGTCGCGAGCTCGACCTGTTCAGCTTCCCCGACGAGCTGGGCTCGGGCCTCGCTGTCTTCCACCCGAAGGGTGGCGTGATCAAGCGCGAGATGGAGGACTACGTCCGCCGCCGCCACATCGAGGAGGGCTTCGAGTACGTCGGGACCCCCCACATCACCAAGGAGGGGCTGTTCCACACCTCCGGGCACCTGCCGTACTACGAGGACACGATGTTCCCGCCGATGGAGCTGGAGAACAGCCGGTACTTCCTCAAGGCGATGAACTGCCCGATGCACAACCTCATCTACCAGTCGCGCCAGCGCTCCTACCGTGAGCTGCCGCTGCGGCTCTTCGAGTTCGGCTCGGTCTACCGCTACGAGAAGTCCGGTGTCGTCCACGGCCTGACCCGTGTGCGGGGCCTGACCATGGACGACTCCCACTCCTACGTCATGCCTGAGCAGGCGGCCGACGAGGTCAAGCACCTGCTCGACTTCCTGCTGAGCCTGCTCAAGGACTTCGGCCTCGACGACTTCTACCTCGAGCTGTCCACGCGCGACGACAGGAAGAAGGACAAGTTCATCGGCACCGACGAGCAGTGGGCGACCGCCACCGGCGTGCTCCAGCAGGGCGCCGACGAGACGGGCCTCGTCCTCGTCCCCGTCCCGGGCGGTGCCGCCTTCTACGGCCCGAAGATCTCCGTCCAGGCGCGTGACGCGATCGGCCGCACCTGGCAGATGTCGACCGTCCAGTACGACTTCGGACAGCCGGCTGGCTTCGAGCTCGAGTACGTCGCCCCCGACGGCTCGCGGCAGCGACCCGTGATGATCCACTCGGCCAAGTTCGGGTCGATCGAGCGCTTCCTCGGCGTCCTGGTCGAGCACTACGCCGGCGCCTTCCCGCCCTGGCTCGCCCCGGTCCAGGTGCAGGGCATCCCCGTCGCCGAGCGACACCTCGACCACCTGCACCAGATCGCCAGGCAGATGAAGGCGATGGGCCTGCGCGTCGAGGTCGACGACTCCGACGACCGGATGCAGAAGAAGATCCGCAACGCGCAGCTGCAGAAGGTGCCGTTCATGCTCATCGCCGGGGACAACGACGTCGAGGCGGGCGCGGTGTCCTTCCGCTACCGCGACGGACGCCAGGACAACGGCGTCCCCATCGCCGAGGCGATCGAGCGCGTGCGCGCAGCCGTCGAGTCGCACGAGCAGGTCTGACCCGGTGACGGAGGAGCAGCACGGCGTCGGGGAGTCCCACGGTCTCGAGCGGATCTGGACCCCGCACCGCATGGCCTACATCCGTACGGCGATCGGTTCGCAGGGCTGCCCCTTCTGCGAGATCCCGCAGCGAGCCGAGCCCGAGAGCCTCGTGGTCACCCGGGGCGAGGAGTGCTACGTCGTGCTCAACCTGCACCCCTACAACCCCGGTCACCTGATGGTGGTGCCCTACCGACACGTGGCGGGCCTCGACGAGCTGACGCTCTCCGAGTCGGGGGAGCTGATGGCCATGACCCAGCAGGCGATCCGGGTGATCCGGTCGGTGAGCAACGCCGAGGCCTTCAACGTCGGGCTCAACCTGGGTCGTGTCTCGGGCGGCTCGCTGGCCGACCACCTCCACCAGCACGTCGTGCCCAGGTGGACCGGGGACGCCAACTTCATCACCGTCACCGCTGCCACCAAGACCCTGCCGCAGCTGCTCTCCGAGACCCGTGACCTGCTCGCCGCAGCGTGGTCCGATGTCGACGGTTGACCTCCACGCGGAAGCGGGCCTCGCGGCCGACCTGGTGCGCGACGCCGCCCGGCTCGCGGCCCGGATCCGGAGCGGGGGCCTCGAGGTCGAGACGAAGGCCAACGCCTCCGACCTGGTGACGCAGGCCGACACCGCTGCGGAGCGGCTCGTCGTCGAACGGCTCCGCGAGGCCAGGCCCCACGACTCCATCGTGGGCGAGGAGGGTGCCGACCAGGTGGGCACCAGCGGCCGCACCTGGGTGATCGACCCCGTGGACGGCACCTACAACTTCGCCCGCGGGAGCGACTGGTGGTGCAGCGCGCTGGCGCTGCGCGACGAGGACGACGTCCTGCTGGGTGCCGTCCACCACGCCGCCACCGACCGCACGTGGGTCGGTGGGCCCGAGGTGCCGACCACCGTGGACGGCGTACGCCTCGACCCGATCCGCGACCTGCCGCGGGAGTCGAGGTGCGCGACGACCTACCTCCACCCGCCGTTCTTCGGCACCGAGGTGGGGGACGCGTTCGCGCGTGCCCTCGGCCAGGTGGGGACGCTGCGGATGCTGGGCTCGGCGAGCATGGACCTGACCGCCATCTGCGAGGGGCGCTGGGACGTGCTGTTCCAGCACTCGGCGCCCGACTGGGACCGATTGCCCGGGGCCGCGCTCGTGCGTGGGCTGGGCGGGGACTCGCGCGTGGTGGCGGCAGGCGGGGTCGACTGGACGGTGACGGGCGCCCCGGGAGCCGTGTCCGACGTCGTGGCCGCGCTGGCCGCCGGGTAGCCTGCGAGGCACCATGCTCGAGCACATCCGCGGACTCGTGACCGCGATCATCGCGCCCCTCGCCCGCCTCCTGCTGCGCCTGGGGGTGAGTCCTGACGCCGTCACCCTCGTCGGCACCGTCGCCACCTGCTCGGCGGCGCTGTGGTTCGTCCCGCGGGGCGACCTCATCATCGGCGCCCTGGTCGTGACGCTCTTCGCGCTCTTCGACCTCCTCGACGGCACGATGGCGCGGATGAGCCGCCGGGTGAGCCCCTTCGGCGCGTTCCTCGACTCCACCCTCGACCGCATCGCCGACGCGGTCGTCTTCGGGTCGGTGATCCTCTACTTCGCCGGTCCCGGTGACCTCGTCGTCGGGATGTGGCTCGGCCTGCTGTGCCTGATCACCGGCATGAGCACCTCCTACGCCCGTGCCCGTGCGGAGTCCCTCGGCTTCACCGGCCGGGTCGGCCTGATGGAGCGGGCCGACCGCCTCGCGGTGCTGGGCGTGTTCGGCATCGCGGCCGAGCTCAGCCACCGACCCGAGGTGCTGGCGTGGGGCCTCGGCCTGCTCGGCGCGCTGAGCGCGGTCACCGTCACGCAGCGCATCCTCGCGGTCCGGACGCAGGCGGCCGCGGTCACGACCACCCTGCCGACAGAAGGCGCCTAGTCCACGGGACCCACCCGGTCACCGGCGCGTGGCGCCCGGAATTACGATGGCCGTCATGAGTGAAACCCCTGCGCCCGAGACCGCCCCGACCACCGGCACCACCCGCGTCAAGCGCGGCATGGCCGAGATGCTGAAGGGCGGCGTGATCATGGACGTGGTGACCCCGGACCAGGCGAAGATCGCCGAGGACGCCGGCGCCGTCGCGGTCATGGCGCTCGAGCGGGTGCCGGCCGACATCCGGGCCCAGGGCGGGGTCTCGCGCATGAGCGACCCCGACATGATCGACGGCATCGTCGAGGCCGTCTCGATCCCCGTGATGGCCAAGGCGCGCATCGGTCACTTCGCCGAGGCACAGGTGCTGCAGAGCCTCGGTGTCGACTACATCGACGAGTCCGAGGTGCTCACCCCGGCCGACTACGCCAACCACATCGACAAGTGGGCCTTCACCGTGCCGTTCGTGTGCGGGGCGACCAACCTCGGCGAGGCCCTGCGCCGCATCACCGAGGGCGCGGCCATGATCCGCAGCAAGGGCGAGGCAGGCACCGGCGACGTGTCCAACGCCGTCACGCACATGCGCACCATCCGGGCCGAGCTGCGCCGACTCCAGTCGATGGAGGCCGACGAGCTCTACGTCGCCGCCAAGGAGCTCCAGGCGCCCTACGAGCTGGTCCGGGAGGTCGCCGAGGCCGGCAAGCTCCCCGTGGTGCTGTTCACCGCCGGCGGCATCGCCACCCCCGCGGACGCCGCGATGATGATGCAGCTCGGCGCCGAGGGCGTCTTCGTCGGCTCGGGCATCTTCAAGTCCGGCAACCCGGCCCAGCGCGCCGAGGCGATCGTCAAGGCCACGGCCTTCTACGACGACCCCGACGTCGTCGCCCAGGTCAGCCGTGGCCTCGGTGAGGCCATGGTCGGCATCAACGTCGACGACATCCCCGTGCCCCACCGCCTCGCCGAGCGGGGTTGGTGACCCCGGCGTGAGGCTGGGGCGTCGCGACATCGAGGCCGAGCTCCGCGACTTCGCGCGGCTGCAGGTGCGGGCAGGACTCACCGGCCCCGACGAGCAGTACGAGGACGTGCGCGCCGCGGTGGCGGCGGAGATGCCGCACACCGACGCCGCCGTGCTCGCACGGGCCTGGCTCGCCGCGGCGGCCCAGGACTTCCAGCAGGTGAAGCGGGACTGGCCCGAGGTGACCGACCACGACCGCCTGACGGCCGCGTTCGCCGAGTGCGCCCAGCACGACGTACCGGTCCTCCAGGGCGTCGATGACCACTGGGAGGCCACCCGCTTCCTCGAGGCCAGCGAGCCGCGACCGCGAGGCGTGCTGTGGTTCACCCAGCCCGATGTCTGGCACGCCGTCGACGAGGGGATGCTCGAGGTCAACCTCTGGCACGGCACCCGCGCCAACGTGGCCCCGGGCGACTCGTTGCTCGAGGCCGTGCTGTCCTGCTTCGAGCGCCACGGCCTGCGCGCCCACTTCGACGAGGGGCGGGTCGAGGTCGCCGCCCACTGGCAGCGCCGCTCGGCCTGAGGAGGGCTGGATGGTCTCGATGTCGAGTGCGCCGGTGATCGTCGTGGCCGCGGTGGCCATCGTGCGCGACGCAGCGGTCCTGACCGTGCGCAAGCGGGGCACGAGCCGGTTCATGCTCGTCGGCGGGAAGCTGGAGCCGGGGGAGAGGGCTCGCGATGCTGCCCTGCGCGAGACGCTGGAGGAGGTCGGCCTCCATCTGCGCGATGTGAGGCTCCTGGGTGAGTTCGTCTCCGACGCCGCCAACGAGCCCGGCCACGAGCTGCACTCGACGGTCTTCATCGGTGACACCGACGCCGAACCCGTCGCCCAGGGCGAGATCGCCGAGCTGAGGTGGACGCCGTTCGACGGACACCCGGACGACCTGGCCCCGATGCTGGAGCACGACGTGCTGCCGCTGCTGCGACAGGACCCCGAGGCTCACCACCCCGAGCCCTAGCCCCCTGCGCGGTTGGCGGGGATGGGACAGTGGGGCCATGGAACTGCGCATCTTCACCGAGCCCCAGCAGGGGGCCACCTACGACGACCTGCTCGCGGTCGCCCGCGCGGCCGAGCGCCTGGGGTTCGGGGCGTTCGTCCGCTCCGACCACTACCTGACGATGGGTGGTGACGGGCTGCCCGGCCCCACCGACGCGTGGACCACGCTCGCGGGGCTGGCCCGCGACACCAGCACGATCCGGCTCGGCACGCTGATGACGAGCGCAACGTTCCGCCACCCCGGTGTGCTCGCGATCCAGGTCGCCCAGGTCGACCAGATGAGCTCCGGGCGCGTGGAGCTGGGCCTGGGGGCCGGATGGTTCGAGGCCGAACACTCGGCGTACG
Source organism: Nocardioides sp. (assembly GCA_021166815.1). Taxonomy (GTDB): domain Bacteria; phylum Actinomycetota; class Actinomycetes; order Propionibacteriales; family Nocardioidaceae; genus Nocardioides. The sequence continues at coordinate 9,235 of JAJPEO010000342.1, read as the reverse complement.
GCATCCCCTTCCCGGGCACCGGCGAGCGGTTCGACCGCTTCGAGGAGCAGCTGGCGATCATCACCGGCCTGTGGGCGACACCGATGGGCGAGACCTTCACCCACGTGGGAGAGCACTACCGGCTCACCGACAGCCCCGCGCTGCCCAAGCCCGACCAGGCCCGGCCGCCGGTCATCATCGGCGGCAAGGGCATCCGACGCACCCCGGTGCTGGCCGCGCGCTTCGCCGACGAGTTCAACCTGCCGTTCGTCGACCTCGCCACCACGCGCTCGCAGTTCGCCAACGTGCGGCGCTCCTGCGAGGCCATCGGCCGCGACCCGGAGTCGATGACCTGGTCCAACGCGCTGGTGCTCTGCTGTGGTGAGGACGAGACCGAGGTGCAGCGCCGCGCCGACGCGATCGGCCGTGAGCCCGCCGAGCTGCGTGCCAACGGCCTCGCCGGGACGCCCGACGAGGTGGTCGAGCGCATCGGCAGGTACGCCGAGGCGGGGGCGGAGCGGATCTACCTGCAGGTCCTCGACCTCTCCGACCTCGACCACCTGGAGCTGGTCGCGGAGAGGGTGCTGCCCCAGGTGCGGTGAGCCGGGACGATAATCTGCCCCCATGACCTCTCCTGTGCCCTTCGGCCGGATGCTCACGGCCATGGCGACCGCGTTCCATGCCGACGGGTCGGTCGACCTCGACGGCACGGCCGCGATCGCGGCCCACCTGGTCGACCACGGCAACGACGGCGTCGTGGTCAGTGGCACCACCGGGGAGTCTCCGACCACCACGGTGGAGGAGGACGGACGGATCCTGCAGGCGGTCAAGGAGGCCGTCGGCGACCGCGCCACCGTGGTCGCCGGAGTCGGCACCAACTCGACGGCGCACTCGGTCGAGCTGGCCCGGCAGGCGGCCAGGATCGGCGTCGACGGCGTGCTGCTGGTGACGCCCTACTACAACAAGCCGAGCCAGGCCGGGGTCCTCGGGCACTTCCGCGCCGTCGCCGGGGTCAGCGACCTGCCGGTGATGCTCTACGACGTGCCGCCCCGCACGGTCACCTCGATCTCCCTCGACACCTACGCCGCGATGCGCGAGCTGCCCCACGTCGTGGCGGTCAAGAACGCCACCGGCGACCTGCCCGGGTCGGCACGCCTGGTCGACCTCGGCTACGCCGTCTACTCCGGCGACGACGCCGCCACGCTGGGCTACCTCGCCTACGGGGCCGTCGGCCTGGTGTCGGTGGTCGGCCACGCCGCCGGCGACCGGCTCAAGGCGATGATCGAGGCCTGGGTCCGCGGCGACCACGCCGAGGCGCTGCGGCTGCACACGAGCCTGGTCCCCGCCTTCGACGCCGTGATGGGCGTCCCCAACTACGGAGCCACCACCGCCAAGGCTGCGCTGCAGCTGCTCGGGGTGCTCGACAACCGCCACGTGCGCGGCCCCCTGGTCGCGCTCGACGACGACGAGGTCGCCGCCCTGCGCGCCGGCCTGGTCGCCGCCGCACTCATCTGATCCCCGACCTGAAAGGTCACCGTGTCCCACCCCCACCCCGAGCTGTCCGCCCCCGCCCCCCTGGTCGAAGGAGGCCTCCGGGTCATCCCGCTCGGCGGCCTGGGCGAGATCGGGCGCAACATGACCGCGTTCGAGTACGACGGGCGACTGCTGCTGGTCGACTGCGGCGTGCTGTTCCCCGAGGACCACCATCCCGGCGTCGACCTGATCCTGCCGGACTTCGACCCCATCCGAGACCGCCTCGACACCGTCGAGGCGCTGGTGCTCACCCATGGCCACGAGGACCACATCGGCGCCACGCCGTACCTCCTGCGAGAGCGCCGCGACATCCCGCTCGTCGGGTCCGAGCTCACCCTCGCCCTGCTGGGATCCAAGCTGCGCGAGCACCGCCTCAAGGAGACCGTGCACCACGTGGTCAAGGAAGGTGACCGGATCTCCTTCGGCCCGTTCGACCTGGAGTTCGTCGCGGTCAACCACTCCATCCCGGACGCGCTCGCCGTGGCGATCCGCACCGGCGCAGGGATGGTGCTGCACACCGGCGACTTCAAGATGGACCAGCTGCCCCTCGACGGGCGGATCACCGACCTGCGCGCCTTCGCCCGGCTGGGCGAGGAGGGCGTCGACCTGTTCCTGACCGACTCCACCAACGCGGAGTTCCCCGGCTTCACCACCTCGGAGCAGGACATCTCGCCGGTCATCGACTCGGTGTTCGCCAAGAGCAACCAGCGCATCATCGTGGCCTGCTTCGCCTCCCACGTGCACCGGGTTCAGCAGGTGCTCGACGCCGCGGTCGCGCACGGCCGCAAGGTGGGCTGGGTCGGGCGCTCCATGGTGCGCAACATGGGCATCGCCCAGGACCTGGGCTACCTCAAGGTCCCGCCGGGTGTCGTCGTGGACGCCAAGGACCTCGCCGACCTGCCGCCGGAGCAGCAGGTGCTGATCTCGACCGGGTCCCAGGGCGAGCCGCTCTCGGCCCTGAGCCGCATCGCCCAGCGCACCCACCACTTCGTACGGCTCGAGGAGGGCGACACCGTCATCCTCGCCAGCTCGCTCATCCCGGGCAACGAGAACGCCGTCTACCGGGTGATCAACGGGCTGTCGCGCTGGGGCGCCCGGGTGGTGCACAAGGGCAACGCCCTCGTGCACGTCTCGGGCCACGCGAGCGCCGGCGAGCTGCTCTACTGCTACAACATCGTCCGCCCCCGCAACGTCATGCCCGTCCACGGCGAGATCCGGCACATGCGCGCCAACGCCGAGCTCGCGCGGGCCACCGGCGTCGAGAACGTCGTCCTGGCCGAGGACGGTGTGGTCGTCGACCTCGTCGACGGGGTGGCGCGCATCGCGGGCAAGGTCCACGTCGGGTACGTGTTCGTCGACGGATCGACGATCGGCGACCTCACCGAGTCCTCCCTGAAGGACCGCCGGATCCTGGGCGAGGAGGGCTTCATCTCGGTGATCGTGGTCGTGGACTCCACGACCGGCAAGGTGGTGTCGGGCCCCGAGATCCACGCGCGCGGCTTCGCCGAGGACGAGTCCACGTTCGAGGAGATCAAGCAGCCCATCATCGACGCCCTCGACGCGGCGGTGAACGACGGGGCCGACGATCCCTACCAGCTGCAGCAGACCGTGCGCCGGGTTGTCGGTCGCTGGGTCAACCGCACCCACCGACGCCGACCCATGATCATCCCGGTGGTCATCGAGGCGTGAGCCGCGGGGAGCAGGTCTGGACCAGATGGCCCTCCTGCGTCCCGCATCGCCTGTTCGCACGATCCAGCGCCTCGGCAGTCCTACACTCCGAAAGGACGGGCAAAGGTTGGGGAGGCAAGCCATGACGGACAGCCTCGGGGCGGTGCGCCGTCTCTCGGAGCTGATGCGGCGCGTCAACTCCTCCTCCGACACCGACGACGTCCTCGAGGAGATCGTCCACGGCGTGGTCGACGTCCTGGGCTACGGCGTCGCGGCCATCGCGCGGCTGGAGGGCGACTCGCTGATCATGTCCCACGTCGCGGCGCCCGACGAGGTCGTCGCCCAGCTGGTGGGGCGTCGTACGCCCGCAGCCCGCATCCTCGACGAGTACCAGCAGGCCGACCGCTGGGGGATCCTGCGGTACGTCCCTCGCGGCCGGATGTCGCCCGAGCGCCTGAGGGCGGCCTGGGTGCCGGACATCGAGCCGGGGGAGGGGGAGGACGCCTGGCATCCCGAGGACGCGTTGTACGCGCCCCTCTACTCGGGGACGGGTGAGCTGCTGGGCAACATGGCGGTGGACATGCCGCCCCACAACCGCATCCCCGACGGCATCGACCGGGAGCTGCTCGAGATGTTCGTCGTCCAGGCCGGCCTGGCGTTGTCGCGCGCGCGTGAGCGCGACCGGTTGGCCGAGCGGGTCAGGCTCGTGGAGATGCTCAACCGGATCAGCGGCGCCGGGTCGACCGGCGACCTCACCGGCACCCTGCGGCTGGCGATGGTGACGGTCACCGAGACGCTGGGGGCCGCCCAGGCGTGGGTGCGGTGCTTCCCTGACGCGGGACGCGGCATCGAGCACGGCGCCGGCTACCCCCGGCCGCTGGAGCCGGACGAGGACATCTACACGCTGCGTCACGACCTGGTCCGGGCCGGCGTCGTGGGCGAGCCCGTTGAGCTGGGTGTCAAGGACACGTCGAGCCCGATCCTGGTGGAGAGCCGGCGCGACCTGCAGGAGATCCTGTGCTGGATGGGGGCCGACCGCGTGGTCGTGGTCCCGGTGGCGGTGCAGGGGGACCTGTTGGGCTACACCGTGCTGGCGTTCCGCGACAAGCGGCTCTCCAGTGGTGAGCGCATCGCCATGGCGGAGCTGGGCCGCGAGCTGGGGCGCATCGTCCAGCAGGCGCGCGTCCTGGAGACCGAGCAGCGCCTCGTGAGCGAGCTCCGTGAGCTGGCCCGCTACCGCAGCGAGCTGATCGCCACCATCTCCCACGAGCTGAAGACCCCGCTGACCTCGATCCTGGGACACGCCGAGCTGATCGAGGAGCGGGACCCCCAGAGCGCCTCGGCCGGTGCGATCCTGCGCAACGCCGCACGCCTCAACCGCCTCGTCACCAACCTGCTGGAGTACTCCCGGCTGCAGGCCGCTCGCGGGGTGCCGGCCGGCGAGGTCGACATGGTGGAGGTGTGCGCCGCCAGCACGGGGCTGCTGGCGATCCGCGCCGCCCAGGTCGGCGTGGGTCTCGAGGTCGTCCACCCCGGCGAACCCGTCGTGGTCATCGGTGACTCCGAGGAGCTCGGGCGGGTCGTGGACAACCTGGTCGACAACGCCGTGAAGTACACCCCCACCGGCGGTCAGGTGACGGTGACGGTGGAGAAGGACGCCCAGGAGATGCGCGTCGTCGTGACGGACACCGGGCTCGGCATCGCCCCCGCAGACCTCTCCAAGCTCTTCTCCGCCTTCTCGCGCTCCACCGACCCGACCGTGCTGTCCATCCCCGGCACCGGCCTGGGGCTGCCCATCGCCCAGCGCATCGCCCAGAGCCACGGCGGGGACATCACCGTGGCCTCGACCCCGGGAGTCGGGAGCACCTTCACCCTCACGCTCCCGCTGGGCTCTCCTGCCGCTCTGCGGGGCTGACCCCGCCGCCGGCCGCGTCGAGTCGCAGGACGCGGTCCATCTCGTCCAGCCCGACCGTGCCGTGGGTGATCCAGACGACCGAGCCTCCTGCGGCCCGAGCGCCGTCGAGGACCTCGACTGCCACCTGCCGTGCCGTGGCGGAGTCGAGGTGGGCGGTCGGCTCGTCGAGCACCAGGACCGGGGCGTCGGCGAGCAGGGCACGGGCGATCGCGAGCCGGGCGCGCTCGCCGCCGGAGACCGACGCATGCCCCTCCCCGACGAAGGTGTGCATGCCGGCCGGCAGCGAGCCCAGCCAGGAGCCCAGGTGCGCGCCGCGCAGCGCCGTCAACACCTCGTCGTCGTCCGCGTCAGGGCGGGCCAGGCGGACGTTCTCGGCGACGGTGGAGGCGAAGACGTGCGGGTCGTCGTCCACCAGGCCCACGGCACGACGGACGTCGTCGAGCGCCAGCTCGCGCAGGTCGGCGGCGTCCGCCTCGCTGCCGCTCACGTGGCCGACGAGCTCGACCCGTCCCGCGTACGGGTCGAGGAACCGCATCAACGTCGCGGCGAGCGTCGACTTGCCGCACCCGGAGGGGCCGACGACGCCGACCTGCTCACCGGGGTGCAGGTCGAGGTCGACGCCGGTGAACGCCGGGGCCTCGCCCCATCCGGCCGCCAGCTCCCGCAGCCGCGGGGAGAGCACTCCCGCCGGGCACGCACGGGGGGACGCAGGGTCCTGCACGCGCGGGGGCTGGGAGGTGAGGGAGTCGAGTCGTCCGCGCGCGGCAGCCGTGCGCACCGACAGGGCTCCGGCGTCGCCCAGCGGGGTGAAGGCGTCGGTGAGGGCGATGGGGAGCATCACGACCAGCGCCAGCATCGCGCTGCCTGCCGGGTGGTGCGGCCCGGTGGCCGCGGACACGGCGACCAGTCCCAGCCCGCCGGCGAGGACCGGCAGGGTCCGGGCCGTCGCGGTCGCCGCCGCCGTGCGGCTCGCCGCACGGGCCAGACGGGTGCCAGCGGCGTCCACGCGGGCGAGGGACGACTCGACGGCGTCCCAGAGCACGAGGTGGCGAGCACTGTCCAGGGTCTCGGTGACCAGGCGCGAGAGCTCCGCTCGCTGCGTCACCAGGCTGTCCTCGGCACCGCGCGCCGCCCAGCGCGCCAGCGGGAAGGCGGCCAGCCCGACGGCGACCACGCCCAGCATCGGCAGCAGCGAGCTCGGTGCCTGCCACCAGGCGAAGAGGACCGCGCCGACACCGACGGCCACGGCCGTCCACCACGGCTGGCGTACCCGCAGCTCGGCGTCGACCAACGAGTCGACGTCGTCGACCACGGAGGTGAGCACCTCCCCGCGGTGGCGGCCCAGGGCGCCGGGCACCAGGGGCACGAGGTCGTCGTACACCTGGGCGCGGCGCTGCGCGAGCAGGCGCAGGGCGGCGTCGTGGGACACGACCCGCTCGGCCCAGCGGAGCACCGGGCGCCCGAGCCCGAACAGGCGCACCCCGACGATGGCGACCATCAGGTAGAGCACCGGCGGATGGGCCGAGGCGCGGGTGATGAGCCAGGAGGCGGTCGCGGTGAGCGCGACCCCGAAGGCGACCGAGCCGGTGCCGAGGAACAACCCCGTACGTCGCCCCCAGCGCATCGGGCGGTCGTCGGGGGAGGTCGTGTCTGCGAGGCGCGGCTTCGCCTGCGCGACGACCTCGGCATCGGCCGGGGAGGCCACGGCGTCGGGTGCGGGCAGCGCCACGACGTGGTCGGCCGCGCTCGTGACCGCGTCGCGGTGGGCCACGACCACGACGGCACTGTGCTCGGCGAGCCAGGTGAGCGTGTCGAGCAGGACACGTTCGGTCTCGGCGTCGAGGTGGGCGGTGGGCTCGTCGAGGAGGACCCAGGGGCGTCGGGCCACGACGACGCGCGCCATGGCCAACCGCGCCCGCTGGCCGGCCGAGAGTCCGGCGCCGTCCTCGCCGAGCACGGTCGCCAAGCCGGCGGGGAGGCTGCTGACGACGCCGTCGAGGTCGACCCGGCGCAAGGCATCCCAGAGGTCCTCGTCGTGGGCGTCGGTGCGGCCGATGCGCAGGTTGTCGGCGATGGATGCGCTCGTCAGCCAGGGCCGCTGGGACGACGAGGCAACGCTGGCACGCCACTCCTCGGGGCGCGGACGGGGGGAGTTGCCGAGCCGGATCTCGCCGGTCTGTGGCTCGAGCTCGCCGAGGAGCAGGGCGAGGAGGGTGGACTTGCCGCACCCCGAGGGCCCGGTGATGGCGGTCAGCCCGCGGGCCGGGATCGTGGCGTCGACGTCGTGCAGCGCGGGCTGCTCGCGGTCGGGATAGGTGAAGCCGAGGGAGCGCAGGCGCAGGGGCACCGGCGCCCCGTCCGGCGACGAGGGGGCGTGGTGAGGCTGCGCGGTGGGGGCCGGGGTGGCGCCGGCGGACGTGTCGAGCAGCTCGCTCACGCGGGCGAAGGCGGCGGTGCCCTCGGCGGCGGAGTGGAACTCCGCACCCACCCTCCGCAGTGGCCAGTACGCCTCGGGCGCCAGCAGGAGCACCACCATCGCGGTCTCGAACTCGATGCCGTCGAAGGCCAGGCGCAGGCCGACGGCGACAGCGACCAGGGCCACGGAGATGGTGGCGATGAGCTCGAGCACGGCCGAGGACAGGAAGGCGACCTTCAGCGTCTCGACCGTGGCCACGCGGTAGCGGTCGGTGATCGAGCGGATCCGCTCCGACTGCGACCGTGCCCTGCGGAAGGCCACCAGGGTGGGCAGCCCGCGCACGACGTCGAGGAAGTGTCCGGACAGGGCGCTGAGCTGGCGCCACTGCGCGTCGGCGCGGTCGCGCGTGACGAGCCCGATGAGGATCGCGAACATCGGGACCAGGGGCACGGTGAGGACCACGATGAGCGCGCTGAGCCAGTCCAGGCTCCACATCGCGACGATCGTGGCCGGGGGCAGCACCACCGCGAGGACCAGCGTGGGGAGGTAGCGGGTGAGGTACGGCTCCGTCGCGGCGATGCCGCGGGTGGCGAGCACCGTGAGCTCACCGGACTGGCGCCGGCCCAGGGACAGCGCGTCCAGGCCCGTCGCCGACTCCAGCAGCCGTCGTCGCAGCGCGACCGCGACCTGCCCGGCCGCCGTGGCCGAGCACACGTCGCTGACGTAGGACGCCAGGGCCCGGGCGGCGACGATGACGACGAGCCACAGGGCGGGCGTGTGCCACGCGTCCCCGGCGGGCTCGTCGACCAGCCGGACGACGGAGTAGCCCATGGCGAAGGCCTGGGCGACGGTCAGCAGGCCTCCGAGCAGCCCGCCGGCCAGCACGCCCGCGAGTGCGGTACGCGCTGGCCGGAGGTGTGGCAGCAGGGCCGGGTCGAACGGCTTCACGCCGTGATCGTGTCGGGCTCGGGCACGGGGTCGGGGATGTGGTGGGTGGAGATCCGCTTGCGGAACACCCAGTACGTCCACCCCTGGTAGAGCAGCACGAGCGGCGTGAAGACCACCGCGATGATCGTCATCACCGTCAAGGTGGCGTCGGTCGCCGAGGCGTTGCTCACCGTCAGCGAGTAGGCCGGGTCGATGCTGGAGGGCATCACGTCGGGGAACAGGGCCCCGAACAGTCCGGCTACGGCGAAGACGACGGTGAGGAAGGTGCCGGTGAAGGCGTAGCCCTCGCGGCCTGCCTTCGCCATCGCGATGCCGCCGACCAGGGCGAGCGCGGCCAGGACGAACAGCACCGCGGAGAGCACCGTGCCGGTGCGGAACTGCATCCACACCATGAACACGACGGCGAGGACCGCGGTGACCAGGCCGGCCTTGACCGACAGCGCGCGGGCGCGGTGCCGGATGTCGCCGTCGGTCTTCAGCGCCACGAACATCGCGCCGTGGGTGAGGAAGAGCGACAGCGTCACCAGGCCGCCCAGCAGGCCGAGCGGGTTGAGCAGCTGCAGGACCGGGGTCCCGGTGTACTCGAGGTAGAACGGCGTGGCCGGGTTGTCACCCAGCGGCTCGATCGGCGTGCCGCCGACGATGTTGGCGAACGCGACGCCCCACAGCAGCGCCGGGAGGAAGCTGCCGAAGATGGCGGCGTAGTCCCAGTTGCGGCGCCACTTGGCGTCGTCCCTCTTGCCGCGGTAGTCGAATGCCAGGTTGCGCACGATCAG
>JAJPEO010000327.1 GCA_021166815.1 Nocardioides sp. | reverse complement strand
GGCCCTCGTCGCGCTGCTCTCCGCGCCGTTCGCGGTGAGCAGCGAGTCGTGCAGCGGAGGCGTCCGCCCTGACGGCACGACCTGGGAGCAGTGCAGCGGCGGAGCCCCGGACTGGCTCCCCTGGGGCGCCGGCGCGCTCGGCGTGGGGCTGGTCGTCCTGTGGGTCTGGACCCTCGTCCACCTCTACCGTCGCGCCACGGCGTCGGTCGCCGACTCAGTCGAGGTCGCGCGCTGAGGACCGCACCGCGCCTCGCGCCGCAACCACGGCCAGGCGGGTCAGGAACTCGCTCGAACCCTCGTCGACCTTCACCGTCGCCAGGTCGTCGCCGCGCGTGACGCCCCGGTTGACGATCACCACGGGCGTCCCCTGACGGGCCGCGCGCCTGACGAACCGCAGGCCGCTCATCACCGTCAGCGACGACCCCACCACCAGCAGGGCGCCGGCCGCGCCGAGCGCGTCCACCGCGTCGCAGCAGCGCTCGACCCGGGCCGCCGGCACGTTCTCGCCGAAGAACACCACGTCCGGCTTGAGCACTCCCCCGCAGGCCTCGCACGCCGGGACCACGAAACCGTCGGCGTCCTCGATCTCCACGTCGCCGTCGGGTCGGGCGGCGACGTCGGCGTGCGCGGCGAGCCAGCCCGGGTTCGCGGCGTCGAGGCGAGCCTGCAGGCGGGCCCGCGACGAGGTGGCGCCGCAGGCGAGGCAGACGATGTCGGCGACCCGGCCGTGCAGGGCGACCATCCGCCGGGAGCCCGCCGCCTCGTGGAGACCGTCGACGTTCTGGGTGATGAGCAGGCCCGGGTCGATCGCGGCGAGGGCGTGGTGCGCGGCGTTGGGCCGGGCGTTGCTCATGCGCTCGTAGCCCACGAACGTGCGCGCCCAGTAGCGCTGCCGCGCCGCGGCGCCCGAGCGGAACTCCTGGACCGTCATCGGCGTGCGCGGCACCTTGCCCGGGCCGCGGTAGTCCGGGATGCCCGAGTCGGTCGACACCCCCGCCCCGGTGAGCACCACCAGCGGGCGCCCGACCAGCAGGTCCAGCGCGCTCATCCGTCCACCCACCGCTCGCCCACCGGCTCCAGCACGCCCGTGCCGCTGGTCAGGGACGCGACCGTGGCGGCCAGCGACTCCACGTCGGCGGGGTCCGTGCCGAGCAGGAGTCGCACGCGTGCGGCGTACGAGACCTCGAGGACCTCGACGCCGCGTGAGCGCAGGTCGCTCTCGACCCGGCCGGCCTCGGCGTGGTCGAGGCTCAGCGCGACCTCGGCGACCAGGCTGCGGCGCAGGGTGCCGACCTCGTCGAGGGCGGCGCGCACGGCGTCGCCGTAGGCGCGGACGAGGCCGCCGGCGCCGAGCAGCGTGCCGCCGAACCACCGCGTCACCACGGCCGCCACGTCGCTGACCCCTGCTCCGCGCAGCACCTCGAGCATGGGCGCCCCGGCCGTGCCGGCGGGCTCGCCGTCGTCGGAGGAGCGCTGCAGCGACGCCTCCGGGCCGATCACGAACGCCGAGCAGTGGTGCCGAGCGTCCCAGTGCTCCTTGCGCAGCCGCGCGACCAGCGCGCGGGCCTGCTCCTCGGAGGTGACGCGCTGCAGCGTGCAGAGGAAGCGCGAGTGCTTGACCTCGATCTCGGCGACACCGTCGCGGGCGATGGTGAGGTACGACGTCATCGCACGTCCCCGTCGACGTAGACCCACCGCCCGGCGCGGCGCTCGAACCGGCTGACCTCGTGCATCACGCCGCCCTCGTGGTGGGCACGGAACTCCACGACGGCCCGGTCGCCGTCCTCGCTCGCGGCCAGCACCTCCAGCCCGGTCCACCGCACGCGCGGGTCGGGGTCGGTGTCGTCGGGTCGCGTGCGTGGGTGCCACGTGCGGAAGAGGTGGTCGCCGTCGCCCACGACGTGGGCGGCGTAGCGCGAGCGCATCAGCTCCTCGGCCGTGGCCGCGACCGCCTCGCCCCGGTGCAGGCGGCCGCAGCAGGCGTCGTACGGCTGCCCGGTGCCGCAGGGGCACTCCTGGCGCCCGATCACCGGTCCTCCCGCTCGTCCCAGGTCACCTTGACCCGCTCGAACCCCTTGTAGCGCTGCATGCGCGCGTAGGAGGAGTAGGCGCGGCGGTCGGCCTCGGTCAGCTCGACGTTGTCGGTGAAGGGCGTCAGCAGTGCCCGGGGCCACAGCCGCCGGGCCAGCACCACGTTGATCTCGGAGGCCAGCACGGCCATCACCGCGCCGATCCACAGGAAGCCGATCAGGCCGAGCACGAGGCCGAAGGTCTGGGTCATCGACGAGGTGCCGACCAGCACGCCCTCGACGTACGCCGCGCCGGCGTACTGCAGGCCCTGCCACATCAGGGCCAGGGCGAACCCGCCGGGGGCGGTGCGCAGGAACGTGCGCTGGCCCGTGGCCGCGACCCGGTGCAGCAGGGTCAGGAAGAAGCCGACGACGAGCACCGTGAGCACGTTGATCAGCAGCTTGGTGCCGCGGCCGAAGGTGTCGGAGAACAGGTCCGTTGTGCTGATCGTCGTGGACAGCAGCGAGACCGAGAGCAGCGACAGCCCGGCCGTGATCAGGAGGCCGAGGGTCTTGACCCGCGCGAAGAACGGGTTGGGGCGGCTGTTGCGGGGCACGCCCCACGTCGTGTGCTGGGTGTTCTGCAGCGCCTGTCCGAGCCCCTGGGCGCCGTAGAGCGCGACGAGCGCACCGATCGCGACACCGGTGACGGAGCCGGTGAGCCCCTCGGGCCGGCCGAGCTGGTCGCCGATGATGGGGAACTGGGCCAGCGCGGAGTCGAGGATCTGCTCCTGCCACCGGGGCTCGCCGGAGAGCACCAGGCCCAGGATCGAGGAGCCCAGCAGCATGAGCGGGAAGATCGCCACGAAGGCGTAGTACGTCAGCGCCGCGGCGAGGTAGTGACCCTGGTCGTCGAAGTACTTGTAGATGACCGCGAGCGGCACCCCCACCACGGGATGTCGCCGCTGGAAGCGGTCGAGGAAGCGGAGCACGCCTCAGACGGTCTTGCAGTCGTGGCCGCACCCCTCGTGCGGCGAGTGCGTCTCGCCGTCGGCGTGGCTCGCGGGCCGGTGCAGCACCGCCGACGTGGGCGTGAGCCGGAACCCCTCGCCCTCCGGAGCCGCCGTGCCGTCGACCAGCAGGGTGTAGCCGTGGTGCTCCAGCGGCGGGAAGAGCAGCGTGGCGTTGGGGTTGGCCGCGAGGTTGGCGGCGGTGCCACGACTGCCGGCGGCGATGTGCACCACGCCGTCAGCCGCCGAGACGGGCACGGTCACTGCCTTGACGCGCCCCTCGGGCGACGTCGTCAGCAGGTAGCCCTCGGGGTGGTCGGCGAGGGTGGCGGCCAGCCCGGCCAGGTCCACGGGGATGCTCATGAGCAGAGACTACGCGTCACCACAGGCCCGCGAGGTCTCCCCCGATGCGCACCACGAAGGCCGCGACGACCGCCAGGAAGAAGGCCCGGACGAATCGCGCACCCCGCCCGATCGCCACCCGCGCGCCGAGGTAGCCGCCCACGACGTTGGCCAACGCCATCACCAGGCCGAGCTCCCACAGCACCGCCCCCATCGGCACGAAGACCACGAGCGCCGCGAGGTTGGTCGCCCAGTTGGCCAGCCGGGCCATGGCCGAGGCCACGAGGAAGCTGTAGCCCAGCACGCCCACCAGGGCGAAGACGAAGAACGAGCCGGTCCCGGGCCCCAGCGCCCCGTCGTAGAACCCGACGCCGAGGCCGACCGCCGCTCCGATCCCGAAGTGGCGCGCGCCGTCGAAGCGCAGGGCGGTGACGGTGCCGATCGACGGCTTGAACCAGACGTAGGCGCCGACCAGCACGAGGACCACCAGGACGATCGGGTCGAAGGCGGCCCGCGGGACCTGGGTGGCCACCGCCGCCCCCGCCATGGAGCCGAGGAACGCCAGCCCCATGAGCGGCAGGAAGATCCGTGGGTCGGGCCGCACGCGGCGCAGGTACGTGGCCGAGCTGATCGTGGTGCCGCAGAAGGACGAGAGCTTGTTGGTCGCCAGCAGCTGGACCGGCGTGGCACCCGGCAGGCCGATCACCAGGGCCGGGAGCTGGATCAGGCCGCCGCCGCCGACGACCGCGTCGACGAAGCCCGCGGCGAGGGCGGCCAGTCCCAGCAGAGCCACGAGCTCCCACGACAGATCGGCCACCCCCGCACTCTAGGGGCGCTCAGCTCACAGGCGACGGCACTGGTCCTCCTTGTCGCCCTCCACGCGGTTGCCCGTGCCGACGGGCCGGGGGCTGTTGCCCTTGCACTGCAGGTTGCCGTCGACGCGGTTGTGGCGCACCTCGAAGAGGCCACGGTTGGAGAACAGCTGGATGTCCCCGTTGACGGTGTTGCGGTTGACGACGCCGCCACGACGACCCTGCTCGAGCTGGATGTTGCCGTCGACGAACGAGCGGCGTACGACGACGCGACGCTGCTTCTTGGCCTGGACGTTGCCGTCGACCTTGATCCGACGAGCGACCAGCCGGGCGTTGCGCTTGACCTCGACGTTGCCCTTGACCGTCGTGCCGACGAGCTTGCACGTGGCTCCTGCGGGCACGACCAGGTCTCCGTCGATGACACGGGCACCGATCGTGCCGCGGCAGCGGACGTCGTCGGCGTGGGCGGGCGCGGACACCAGCAGCGGGCCCAGCAGGGCCAGCGGAACGGCGGCGAGCAGCGTCTTCTTCATGGGTCTCTCCTCCACGAGCGAGGCCGGACCAGGCGCGGTCCGGCGATGGCACGAGCGTGGTGCAGGCGCGTGAAGCCTTCGTGAGTCCCTGATGAGAGCGCCCTTACGGACGCCCTACTGCGTGCCGGCGCGCCAGGTGAGGTAGCCGCCGTCGAGGTTGACGACGTCGCGGCCGTGCTGGGCGAGCAGCCGCGCGGCCACGTGGCCGCGGAGCCCGACCCGGCAGTGCACGACGAGCGGACCCTCGGGCAGCTCGTCCAGGCGGTCCCGCAGCTCGTCGACCGGGACGTTGACGGCGCCGGGGATCGCGCCGTGAGCGAACTCCTGCGGTGATCGCACGTCGACCAGGGTCGCGCCGGAGGCCAGGAGGGCGTCGAGCTCGTGCCACTGCACGGTGCGCTCGGTGCCGGCGCGCAGGTTGTCGGCGATGAACCCGAGCATGTTGATCGGGTCCTTGGCCGAGCCGTACTGCGGCGCGTAGGCCAGCTCCAGGTCGGCGAGGTCGCTCGCCCGCAGCCCGCCGCGCATGGCGGTCGCGATGACGTCGATGCGCTTGTCGACGCCTTCACCACCGACGCCCTGGGCGCCGAGGATCTCGTCGGTGGCCGGGTCGACCAGCAGCTTGAGGGCCATCTGCTCCGCACCCGGGTAGTAGCCGGCGTGCGAGGAGGGGTGGGTGTGGATCACGCGCACGTCACGACCGGCCCCGCGCAGGCGCTTCTCGTTCCAACCGACTGCGGCGATCGTGAGCCCGAACACCCCGACCACGGCGGTGCCGAGCACCGGCTGGGAGGACGTGTGCCGCCCGGCGATGACGTCGGCGACGAGCCTGCCGTGCCGGTTGGCCGTCTGGGCGAGGGGGACGAGCGACCCGGCGCCGCTGATGGCGTCGTGCTTCTCGACGGCGTCGCCGACGGCGTAGACGTGTGGTGCGCTGGTGCGCTGCTCGCGGTCGACGACGATGCCGCCGCGCTCGCCGACCTCGAGCCCGGCGGCGGTGGCCAGCCTGGACTCGGGGCGCACGCCCATGGCGGCGACAACCAGCTCGGCGGGGAGCACCGAGCCGTCGGCGAGGACGGCCTTGTCGCCGTCCAGGCGCGTGACCGAGGTGCCGGTGCGGACGTCGACGCCGCGCTCGACGAGCCGGCGCTGCACGGCGACGGCCATCTCGGGGTCGAGCGGGGCGAGGACCTGGTCGGCGAGCTCGACCACCGCGACCTGGAGGCCGCGGGCGACGAGGTTCTCGGCGACCTCGAGGCCGACGAAGCCCGCGCCGACGACCACGGCACTGGCCGGTCCTGCGGCCAGGGCCGCCTGCATCCGGTCCACGTCGGCGATGTCGCGCAGGGCGAGCGCGCGCTCGCCGCCCGGGACGTCCAGCCGCATGGGGGCGGCGCCGGTGGCCAGCACGAGGTCGTCGTACGACACCTCGGACCCACCGTCGGCGTGACGCACCGTCACGACGCGCCGCTCAGGATCGATCGCGGTGACCTCGTGGCCGGTGCGGACGTCGATGGCGAAGCGGGCGGCGAGGGACTGCGGCGTCTGCAGCAGCAACGCGTCGCGCTCCTCGATGACCCCGCCGAGGTGGTACGGGAGACCGCAGTTGGCGAAGGAGACGTGCTCGCCTCGCTCGAGCACCACGATCTCGATCGTCTCGTCGTTGCGTCGCAGCCGGGTCGCTGCCGACATGCCGCCGGCGACTCCACCGACGATCACCACGCGTCGCGCCATCACTGCCTCCGAACTGACGGACTCGATGCTGAATACTGAAGGAGTTCCGTCTCGACAATACATACCCCGTGGGGTATAAGCGGAATCCACGAGGACACCCGCCAGCCGCGTCCGCAGGAGGCCATCCATGCAACTCCCCGAAGAGTCGACCGACCAGGTCCTCAAGCGCCTCAAGCGTGCCCAGGGTCAGCTCGCCGGCGTGATCCGCATGCTCGAGGAAGGACGCGAGTGCGAGGACGTCGTGACCCAGCTCGCGGCGGTCTCCAAGGCCCTCGACCGGGCCGGGTTCGCCCTGGTCGCCTCGGGGATGCGCGAGTGCCTCACCCACGGCGAGGACATCGACGTGTCGAAGATGGAGAGGCTCTTCCTCTCCCTGGCGTGAGCCGGCCCGAGCCGGCCGCGGCCCCGGCCTGACGGCTGCCCGCCGGTCAGAGACCGGCGGAGCTCGGACCGCTCTCGCCGCGCCGGAACTCCTGCACGGTCACGGTGTCGTAGTCCAGGGGCATGGTGGCTCCGAAGCCGGGGCACAGCAGCTCGCCGGCCTGGTCCTTGACCAGCTTCATCGCCGAGCAGTTGACCGTGGCGAGATCGTCGCCGTCCTGGCTGAACACCATCTGGAAGATCGGCGCCCGCTCCTCGTCGAGGTTGTTGACGATCGAGCCCGAGACCTCCGGGGAGACCACGGTCTCGTTGACGTCGATCGTGCGCTCGATCGGCTTGAGGCTCCACCCCTCCTCGACGGTGAAGTCGTTCCAGGTGAACTCCTCACCGACCTCCACCTCGACCGGGTCGGTGCCCGAGCCGTCGCTGCTGCACGCGCCCAGCACCGTCACCAGCAGGCCGGCTGCGGCCGCGCGCAGCACCGCGCCGCGGCCCCGAGCCGCCCTCACGACTCCGCCAGGAACGCGAGGAGGTCCTGCCGGGTGAGCACCCCGACGGGCTTGCCGTCCTCGTGCACCAGGACCGCGTCGGCGTGCTCGAGCAGGTGGACCGCGTCGGTCGCGGCCTCGCTGGAGCCGATGGTGGGCAGCGGGTCGGACATGTGGTCCTCCACGCGGTCGCTCAGCTTGGCCGTGCCGGCGAACAGCGCGTCGAGGAGCGTGCGGTCGGAGACCGATCCGGCCACCTCGGCGGCGACGATCGGTGGCTCCGCGCGGACGACCGGCATCTGGGAGACGCCGTACTCCTTGAGGATCTCCACGGCCTCGGCGATGGTCTCGCCGGGGTGGGTGTGGACCAGGTCGGGCAGCTCGCCGGACTTGCCGCGCAGCACCTCGCCGACCGTGCGCGAGGCACCGGCCGCGCCGGTGGCGAAGCCGTAGCGAGCCAGCCACTCGTCGTTGAAGACCTTGGTGAGGTAGCCGCGGCCGGAGTCGGGCAGCAGCACCACGATCACCGCGTCACTGCGCCCCTGCTCGGCCAGCTCGTGCGCGAGCTGGCGGGCGGCGAACGCCGCCATGCCGGAGGAGCCCCCGACGAGCAGCTGCTCCTCACGGGCCAGGCGCCGGGTGAAGGCGAAGGAGTCGGCGTCGGAGACCTCGATGATGCGGTCGGCGACCTCGCGGTCGTACGTGTCGGGCCAGAAGTCCTCGCCCACGCCCTCGACCAGGTAGGGGCGCCCGGTGCCGCCGGAGTAGACCGAGCCGGCCGGGTCGGCGCCGACGACCTGGATCTCGGGGTTCTTCTCCTTGAGGTAGCGCCCGATCCCGCTGATGGTGCCGCCGGTGCCCACACCCGCGACGAAGTGCGTGATCCTGCCGTCGGTCTGCTCCCAGATCTCCGGGCCCGTCGTCTCGTAGTGCGAGCGCGGGTTGTGGGGGTTGGAGTACTGGTCGGGCTTCCACGCCCCCGGCTGCGAGGCCAGGCGGTCGCTGACGTTGTAGTAGGAGTCGGGGTGCTCGGGCGCGACCGCGGTCGGGCAGACGACGACCTCGGCGCCGTAGGCCTTGAGGACGTTGCGCTTGTCCTCGCTGACCTTGTCGGGGCACACGAAGATGCACTTGTAGCCCTTCTGCTGGGCCACCATCGCCAGGCCCACACCGGTGTTGCCCGAGGTCGGCTCCACGATGGTGCCGCCGGGCTCGAGCTCGCCGGAGGCCTCAGCCGCCTCGATCATGCGCGTGGCGATGCGGTCCTTCACCGACCCGCCGGGGTTGAGGTACTCGACCTTCGCGAGCACCAGCGGGGCGGCGCCGTCCGCCCCCGCATCGAGGTCGAGCGTGCGTTCCAGGCGCACGAGCGGGGTGTGGCCGATGAGGTCGAGGACCGAGTTCGCGTACTGCACCGGCTCAATGTAGCCCGAGTGCGTAGGCTCACCGGCATGAGCGCGACCGGGGCTGCACGCAAGCTGGCATCAGCGGCCGCCTTCGGAGGAGGCGGGCTGTCGGTGCTGGGCGCCGGCCTCTACGGCGTGCTGGTCGCCGAAGCACGTTTCGCCCGCCACCTGATCGGCGTCGTCGACGGCGTTCCCCCCGACGCCACGGGCTGGTACGGCCGCGGTCGTCCGGGGCCGGGCGTGCGCATCGTGCTGCTGGGCGACTCCAGCGCCGCCGGCTACGGCGTCGACCGCGTCGAGGAGACCCCGGGGGCCCACCTGGCCAGCGGTGTCGCGGCCCGCGCCGACCGGCGCGTGCACCTGCGATCGCTCGCGAGGGTCGGGGCGCAGTCCAGCGACCTCGCCGAGCAGGTGACACGGGCGCTCGCCACCCACCCCGACGTCGCCGTCATCCTGATCGGCGCCAACGACGTCACCCACACCGTCCGGCCCTCGCAGTCCGTGCGACACCTCGCCGAGGCCGTCCGGATGCTGCACGAGGCGGAAGTCGAGGTGGTCGTCGGGACCTGCCCGGACCTGGGCACCGTCCGGCCGATCCCGCCGCCGCTCAAGCAGGTGGCGCGGCAGTGGTCACGGCGCCTGGCGGCCGCCCAGACGATCACGGTCGTCGAGGAGGGCGGGCGCACCGTGTCGCTGGGCGACGTCCTGGGACCGGAGTTCGACGCCGCGCCGGCGCTGCTGTTCGGGCCCGACCGCTTCCACCCCTCCGCCGACGGCTACCGCCAGCTCGCGTCGGTGCTGGTGCCCTCCACGCTGGCCGCCCTCGGCATCATCGAGGACGACGAGGCAGCGCCGTCGGCCCAGCGCGGTGAGGGCGTGCTGCCCGTCGCCAAGGCCGCCGTACGAGCCGTGCGCACGCCCGGCACCGAGGTCGACGGCACCGAGGTGTCCGGCTCCCAGCGCGGCCTGCGCGGGCGCTGGGTCGAGCTGCGCCACCG
This sequence comes from Nocardioides sp., assembly GCA_021166815.1. Taxonomy (GTDB): domain Bacteria; phylum Actinomycetota; class Actinomycetes; order Propionibacteriales; family Nocardioidaceae; genus Nocardioides. The sequence continues at coordinate 1,090 of JAJPEO010000327.1, read as the reverse complement.
CCGGCGCCAGCCGTCGGCCACCGAGACTCCCGAGGCCACCGAGGACGGGGCCGGGGACGCAGCCGGGGACGACGACGCGCCCGCCGGCTGAGCCGGCGGGCGCGTGGTCGAGGTGGGTCAGTCCTGCTGGAAGATCGCGAGGATGCGCAGCAGGTTGGTGTAGATCCAGACGAGGCTGACGGTCAGCGCGAAGGCCGCACGCCAGGACTCGCGCTCGGGCAGGCCGGCCGCCACGCCGTTCTCGACGAAGTCGAAGTCGAGGACCAGCATGAACACACCGAGCACCAGGCCGGCGATGGCCATGACGAGACCCAGGCCGCCCATGCCGAACAGGCCGGTGTCGATGCCGAAGAAGCCGAGCACCATCGACAGCAGGCCCAGGCCCACCATGCCGAACATGCCGGCCATCACGAACGTGCGGAACTTGTTGCCGACCTGGATGTCGAAGAACTTGTAGACCGCGAGCGTGCCGGCGAAGGCACCGAAGGTGCCGAGGACCGCGCTGGTGACGATGCCGTCGAACTGGGCCTCGAAGAACTTGCTGATCGCGCCGAGGGCGACGCCCTCCAGCGCGGCGAAGGCCAGCACGAGGGCGGGGCTGACGACGCGCTTGAACGAGTTGACCATCGACAGCGCGAAGGCGCCGAGCGAGCCGACCATCAGGGCGAGGTAGAGCCGGTCGACGGTCTCGCTGGTGACGTCACCGGTCCAGAACCACGTGGCCGCGGCGGCGGCGACGACCACGAACAGCGTGATCGCGGCCTTCGGCACGACCGAGTCGACCGTCATCCGGCCGGCGTCGACCTGGACGCCCGGTGCGCCGGTGCCCCAGGTCGAGGGGTCGCCGTAGGGGTCCTGCTGGGCGTAGGGGCGGTTGAACTCTTCGGAACGGGCGAAGACGGGGTTGTTGCTCTTCATGGGTTCTGGTCTCTCCTCGGAGGCCGTCATGTGGTGCGGACCACTGTAGCCGTGGTGGTACAAGGTCGAACGTCCGTGCGCGGCCCGGTGTTCCCGCGTGGTCGCGGTCTCCCCTGGTGCGACGTGCCACGATGTGCCCGTGAGCGGGAGGAACCTGACGCGCTACGCCTGG
>JAJPEO010000275.1 GCA_021166815.1 Nocardioides sp. | reverse complement strand
CCACCACCCTCCCGGCCCGGCCCGCCGCCGCGGCCGCCCCCGCGCCCGGCGTGCACGTGGGCGCGGCCGGCGCCCCCCGCGACGGCATCGAGGGCCTGGCCCGGGCCGAGCGGGCCGGTGTGCCGACCTTCGTGCGCAGCGTGGGCGACTTCGAGACCCGTGAGGGCTGGGACACCGCGATGGCGACGGTCGTCGACCGGTTCGAGCCCGACCTGGTGGTGTGCGCAGGGTTCATGAAGCTCCTGGGGCAGGAGTTCCTCGACCGCTTCCTCACCCTCAACACCCACCCCGCCCTGTGTCCGGCCTTCCCCGGCATGCACGGCCCGCGTGACGCGCTGGACTACGGCGTCAAGGTCACCGGGGCGACGCTGTTCGTGGTCGACGGCGGCGTCGACACGGGCCCGATCGTCGCCCAGGTCACCGTGCCGGTGGAGGCCGACGACGACGTCGAGTCGCTCCACGAGCGCATCAAGGTCGCCGAGCGGGCCATGCTCGTCGACGCGGTGGGCCGCATCGCCCGCGAGGGCGTGGTCGTCGACGGTCGCCGGGTGCGCATCGGGGGCTGAGGCCGGATAAACTGCCGCCACACGACTGGCGCAGGTGGGCCACCACCGGGGAGTGAGTCGAGCGGCATCGAACGCCTGGGTGCTGCTCCTCGGTTCAGCCCACCCCGACGAGGAGTACACCCCCGTGACCGCACCCACCGCTGAAGGCCGCCTCGAGCTGCGTCGAGCGCTCGTCTCCGTCTACGACAAGACCGGCCTGGAGGACCTCGTCCGCGGTCTGCACGACGCCGGCGTCGAGCTCGTGTCCACCGGCGGCTCGGCCGCCCTCATCGAGTCGCTGGGCCTGCCGGTCACCAAGGTGGAGGACCTCACCGGCTTCCCCGAGTGCCTCGACGGCCGCGTCAAGACGCTCCACCCCCGCGTGCACGCCGGCATCCTCGCCGACCGCCGCCTGGACTCCCACGTCGCGCAGCTCGAGGAGCTCGGGGTCGAGCCGTTCGACCTGGTCGTCTCCAACCTCTACCCCTTCACCCAGACCGTGATGTCGGGTGCCAGCCCCGACGAGTGCGTCGAGCAGATCGACATCGGCGGCCCCTCGATGGTCCGCGCGGCGGCCAAGAACCACCCCAGCGTCGCCATCGTCACCAGCCCGGCCAGCTACGACGCCGTGCTCGAGGCGGCCCGCTCGGGCGGCTTCACCCTCGAGCAGCGCAAGCGCCTCGCGGCCGAGGCGTTCGTGCACACGGCCACGTACGACGTCCACGTGGCCTCGTGGATGGGCAACGTGCTCACCGACACCTCCGAGGGCCAGGGCTACCCCGCCTGGATGGGCGCGACGTGGGAGAAGCAGGCGGTCCTGCGCTACGGCGAGAACCCCCACCAGGGCGCTGCGCTCTACAGCAACGGCTTCCTGCCCGAGGGGCCCGGGCTGGCCCAGGCCACCCAGCACCACGGCAAGGAGATGTCCTACAACAACTACGTCGACGCCGACGCGGCCCGACGGGCGGCGTACGACTTCGACCTGCCCGCCGTGGCGATCATCAAGCACGCCAACCCGTGCGGCATCGCGGTCGGCGCCGACGTGGCCGAGGCCCACCGTCGCGCCCACGAGTGCGACCCGGTCTCGGCGTTCGGCGGCGTGATCGCGACCAACGTGCCGGTGTCGAAGGAGATGGCCGAGCAGGTCGCCGAGATCTTCACCGAGGTCATCGTGGCGCCGGGCTACGACGACGGCGCGATCGAGGTGCTGCAGGCCAAGAAGAACATCCGCATCCTCGAGGCCGCGCCGCTGGCTCGCGGCGGCGGGGAGATGCGCGCGATCTCGGGCGGCCTGCTGCTGCAGGACCGCGACGTGATCGACGCCGACGGCGACGACCCGGCGTCGTGGACGCTGGCGACCGGGGAGGCCGCCGACGCCGAGACGTTGGCCGACCTCGCGTTCGCCTGGCGCGCCTGCCGTGCGGTGAAGTCCAACGCGATCCTGCTCGCCTCGGGCGGTGCCTCGGTCGGCGTCGGCATGGGCCAGGTCAACCGCGTCGACTCCTGCAAGCTCGCCGTCGAGCGCGCGGGGGAGCGGGCGACGGGATCCGTCGCGGCCTCCGACGCGTTCTTCCCCTTCGCCGACGGGCCCCAGATCCTGATCGACGCCGGTGTGAAGGCGATCGTGCAGCCCGGCGGCTCCGTACGCGACGAGGAGACCATCGCCGCGTGCGAGAAGGCGGGCGTGACGATGTACTTCACCGGGACACGCCACTTCTTCCACTGATCCGCTGCGTACGTCAGAGCGGTGAGTGAGCCACACTTTCCCGGGCTCGAACGTGGCTCACTCACCGCCCCGCCGGTGATATCTTGACGTCAAGACAATCTCGGAGGTGCGGATGATGACCTGGTGGGCCCGGATCCTTCCGCCGACGAAGCTCGAGCGCGACCTGGTCGTGCAGTCGGTGCTCTCGGCGTTCGCGACCGGCACCTTCCTCACCGGTACGGCCGTCTACTTCACCAAGGTGGTCGGGCTCACCGGCGCCGAGGTGGGCCTCGGCATGTCCATCGCCGCCGGCGTCACCCTGCTCCTCCAGCTGCCCATGGGCAGGCTCGCCGACCGGTTGGGCGCCAAGCCACTCTGGGTGGTCGCCGCGGCGGTCGAGGCGGCGCTCTACTTCGTGTGGCCGCTGCTGGACGGGATGCTCTCGTTCGTGGCCATGCTCTCGGTGCTGGCCGTCTTCGAGACCGCGGGACGCAACGCCCGCAACGTCTACCGGCTCGCGGTCTTCTCCCGCGAGACGCGGGTGCGCGCGATGGCCTACCAGCGCGCGGCACGCAACGTCGGCTACACCCTGGGCGCCGGCGCCAGCGGGGTGGCGCTGGGCATCGGGCTGGAGGCCGTACGCCTGATCCCGCTCGTCACGGGCAGCCTGCTGGTGCTCAACGCGCTGATGATCGCGGTGGTGCTGCCCGCGATCGAGCGGTCCGTGCACGTCCCGACGGTGGAGGACGCAGTCACCGCCGCGCCGGCGGCGTGGCGCAACCGTGGTTTCGTGGCCCTCGCGATGTGCAACGGCGTGCTGTCGTCCAACCAGGTCCTGCTCAACGTCGTCGTCCCGCTCTGGCTGGTCGAGCGAACCGACGCCCCGCCCACGCTGCTCGCCTGGCTCTTCGGCACCAACACGGTGCTGGCCGTGCTCCTGCAGGTCAGGGCGTCGCGGGTGGCCGACTCGGTCGACGGCTCGCTCAAGGCCTTTCGGTGGTCCGGCTGGGCCTTCGTCGTCTCCTGCGCGGTCCTTGCCATCACCCACGACACCATCGGCTGGGTCTCGATCGTGCTCATCTGGATCGGGCACGTCACCATCACCGGTGCCGAGCTGTGGCAGTCCGCAGCCGACTGGGGCTTCACCTCCGAGCTGTCCGACCACCGCCGCCTGGGCGACTACCAGGGCGTGTGGGGCCTGGGCTACCAGGTCGAGCCGATCGTCTTCCCCGCGCTCTACACCTTCCTCGCCCTGCAGTGGGGCACGCCGGGGTGGGTCGTCATCGCCGCCATCGGGGTGCTCGCGGCCGCGCTCGCGCACCCCGCGGCGCGCGCCGCGGAGCAGCACCTGGTCCGCGTGGGCGCGCCGGTGAGCGCCTGAGCGGGGCCTCCGGCGGCTCGCCCTCGCCCGGTGGGGGTCCAGCGGCCGCGCGTCCCAAGAATGGCGCCTGTGACGGCACAGAAGCTCGACGGGACCGCGACCGCTGCAGCCATCAAGGACGAGCTCCGCGTCCGCGTGGCCGCCCTCAAGGAGCGGGGCATCGTCCCCGGCCTGGGCACCGTGCTCGTGGGCGACGACCCGGGCTCGCGGTGGTACGTCGCCGGCAAGCACAAGGACTGCGCCGAGGTCGGCATCGACTCGATCCGCATCGACCTCCCCGAGGTCGCCAGCCAGGCCGAGATCGAGGACGCCGTCCGCTCCCTCAACGACGACCCCGCCTGCACCGGCTACATCGTCCAGCTCCCGCTTCCGCGGGGCCGCGACGAGAACCGCGTCCTGGGCCTGATCGACCCCGCCAAGGATGCCGACGGCCTCCACCCGACCAACCTCGGGTGGCTCGTCCTCGGCAACGAGGCCCCGCTGCCGTGCACCCCCTTCGGCATCGTCGAGCTGCTGCGCCGCCACGACGTCACGATCGCCGGCGCCGAGGTCGTCGTCGTGGGCCGCGGCGTGACCGTCGGGCGCCCCCTCGGCCTGCTGCTCACGCGCCGCTCCGAGAACGCCACGGTCACCCTGTGCCACACCGGCACCGTCGACCTCGCCGCCCACGTCCGCCGCGCCGACATCGTGGTGGCCGCCGCCGGCGTGCCCGGCATCATCACCGGCGACATGGTCAAGCCCGGCGCTGCCGTCCTCGACGTCGGCGTCTCGCGCGTCGACGGCAAGATCGCCGGCGACGTCGCCGACGACGTCTGGGACGTCGCCGGCTGGGTCTCGCCCAACCCCGGCGGCGTCGGCCCGATGACCCGCGCCATGCTGCTGTCCAACATCGTGGGCATCGCCGAGAAGTCGCTCGGCTGAGTGCCGTGAACCCGCGCGACGGGGCCGAGCCGCCCCGGCCCACGAAGCCTCCCGACGAGGTCCCGCCGATCTCGGCCGAGGAGCTCGTCGACAACGAGGCCCCCGGTCGCGGGGAGGCCGAACCCCGTCGCTACCCCTCCACCATCGGGGGAGCGTTCTACCTCGTGGTGCTCGCCGTGGTCGCCGTCGGCCTGGGCGCCGTGGCGCTCGGCTCCTGGCGGGGCGGCGTACGGACCATGGGCGGGGCGCTGTTCTTCGGCGCCGCCGTGCGCCTGGTGCTGCGACCCGTCGACGCCGGCATGCTCGCCGTGCGCCACAAGGTGCTCGACGCCGTCGTGCTGGTCGCTCTCGGTGCGGCGCTCATCGCGCTCGCCACGACCATCCCCGAGCAGCCCGGCTTCTGACCCGCCCGCGCCGTGACCGCCGCGGGCGGTCACCCCGGCCTGCCCTGAGCGCAAGTAACCGGCAGTCAGGTGCACTTCCCGGCGCGAATTCGCGCCGTTCGGTGCACCCAACTGCCGGTTACCTGAGCGGATCGGGCCAGGAGACCCGTACGGGAGCAGCCGTCAGATCAGGCCGAGCTCCGTCACCGCGTCGCGCTCCTCGGCCAGCTCGGCCGTCGAGGCGTCGATGCGGGCGCGGGAGAACTCGTTGACGTCGAGACCCTCGACGATGCTCCAGTCGCCACCGGAGGTGGTGACGGGGAAGGACGAGATCAGGCCCTCGGGCACGCCGTACTCACCGTTGGAGCGCACGGCCATGGAGACCCAGTCGCCCTCGGCGGTGCCGAACAGCCAGTCGCGGGCGGCGTCGATGGTCGCCGACGCGGCCGAGGCGGCCGAGGACGAGCCACGGGCGTCGATGATCGCGGCGCCGCGCTTGGCCACGGTCGGGATGAAGTCGTTCTCGAGCCAGGCCTGGTCGCCCACGAGCTCGGCGGCGTTCTGGCCCTTGACCTGCGCGTTGAACAGGTCGGGGTACTGGGTCGCGGAGTGGTTGCCCCAGATGGTCATGTGGGTGATGTCGGTGACCTTGGCGCCCGTCTTGGCCGCGAGCTGGCTGATCGCGCGGTTGTGGTCGAGGCGGGTCAGCGCGGAGAAGCGCTCGGCCGGGATGTCCGGGGCGTTGCGCGAGGCGATGAGGGCGTTGGTGTTGGCGGGGTTGCCGGTGACGCCGATGCGCACGTCGGAGGCGGCGACCTCGTTGAGAGCCTTGCCCTGGGCGGTGAAGATCGCGCCGTTGGCCTCGAGGAGGTCACCGCGCTCCATGCCGGGGCCGCGCGGGCGCGCGCCGACGAGCAGGGCGAGGTTGACGCCGTCGAAGATCTTGGTGGGGTCGCTGCCGATCTCGACACCGGCCAGGCCGGGGAAGGCGCAGTCGTCGAGCTCCATCACGACGCCCTCGAGGGCCTTGAGCGCCGGCTCGATCTCGAGCAGGCGCAGCTCGATCGGGCGGTCCGCCGCCAGCGCGCCACTGGCGAGGCGGAAGAGCAAGCTGTAGCCGATCTGACCGGCGGCACCGGTCACGGCCACCTTGAGGGGCTGGCTGGAGGTCACGTGTTTCTCCTCGCGAGGTCAATGGTCTGTCCTGCTGACGCTAGCAGCGCGGAGCGGCTGGCATGCTGGCGCCCATGTTCCGAGCCGTACGACGACACCTCGGTCCGGCGTGCCTGGCCCTCGCCGTCCTCACCCTCGCCGGGTGCGGCGGCGTGGGCCAGCCTGCGCCGTACGACGCCAGCGGCATCGACGGCCTGGAGGTCCCGACGCCGTCGCCGGACCCTGCCGACTTCGTGACCGACCTCGACAACCCGTGGCTGGGCTGGGAGAGGGGCGAGAGCCGCCGCTACGTCGTCACCCGCGAGGGCCGCGAGGTCGGGGAGATGGTCGTGCAGGTGGGTGTCCAGACGGTCGACGTGGCCGGGGTCGCCACCACGCCGGTGCGCGAGACCCTCCGCGTGAAGGGCCGGCCGGTGGCCGAGACGGTCGACTACGTCGCCCAGGACACCTCCGGCAACGTGTGGTGGCTGGGCCACGACTCCCGCGCCGCGCGCACGTGGCGAGCCGGGGGAGGGACCGAGGCCGGTGTGCTGCTGCCCCGTGCCCCCCGGCTGGGGGACGGGTGGGTCACCGTCTCCCTGCCGGACGGCGACATCGTGACGCGGGTGCAGGACCGCACCGTGGTGAACGGCTGGTCCGATGTCGTGCAGACGTCGTACGAGGCCGACACCGAGCAGGAGCGCTACTACGCCGAGGGCGTGGGCCTGGTGCGGATCGTCGACCTGGACGAGGGGCTCGTCGTCGACCTGGAGCACGCGGCGCGCTGACTCCGGTCAGTCGGGGCGGCGCACCTGGGTGCGGCCGTCGTCGTCGCCCTCGGGGTCTCCCCAGTGGCCGGGAGCGCCGGGCGCGGCCTGCCCGGGCGTGGCGTACCCGGGAGCCTGGCCGCCCTGCGCGGGCGCGCCCCACTGCCCCGGCTGCTGCTGCGGAGGCACGGCGCCCCACTGGCCCGGCTGCTGCGGCGGAGGTACGGCACCCCACTGCTGCGGCTGCTGCTGGGGAGTGCCCCACTGCTGTGGCGCGCCCGGGGCCGCCGGGGCGCCCCACGGTGCCTGGGGCTGGTTCCAGCCGCCGGCCTCGCCGGGGTTCCACTGGCCCTCGAAGGTGGCGGGGGCGTACGCGACCCGCTGCCTCGGGCCGCCGCCCAGGCCGGACCCGGGCACCGGGTCCGCGCCGCGGCCGAACATCAGGGAGTAGGTCACGCCCGCGAACAGGGCGCCGAGGACCGGCGCGAGGATGAACAGCCACAGCTGCAGGACGTGGTCGACGCCAGCGAAGAGGGCCGGGCCGATGGAGCGGGCAGGGTTGACCGAGGTCCCGGTGGCGAACATCGTGGCGAAGTGGATCATCGCCAGGGCGAGGCCGATCGCGAGCGGGGCCAGGGCGACGTTGGGGGAGTTGCGCTCGTCGGTGGCGCCGAGGATGACCCAGAGGAAGATCGCGGTGGCGACGAACTCGACGAGGAACGCCGCCCACACGGCGATCCCGCTGCCGTGCTCGCCGAAGCCGTTCTGGGCCATGCCGCCCTCGCGGACGAAGGTGTCGAAGCCGCTCAGGACGGCGAACAGGGCCGCGGCGGCGATGATGCCGCCGAGGACCTGGGCGGCGATGTAGACCAGCCCGGTGAGCCAGGGCAGGCGACCCGCGACGGCTGCCCCGATGGTGACCGCGGGGTTGAAGTGGCCCCCGGAGATGCGGCCCACGGCGTAGGCCATGACCGTGACGGTGAGGCCGAACGTGAGCCCGGTGGTGACGTAGCCGCTGAGCTGTCCGGGGCCCAGGCCCTGGCTGAAGATCCGGCTCCCCGTCAGGCCGGAGCCGATGGCGGCGCCGCAGCCGAAGAACACGAGCACGAACGTGCCGATGAGCTCGGCGAGGAACTTCTGGGCGGTGGTGGGTGCGTCTTCGACGACGTCGGACATACGACTGCCTCTCCGAGTGGATGGTGCCCGCTCCCCGTGGCGGGCGCGGTCACTCTAGCCGTGGTCAGGAGAGGGTGCGAGGGTGGACGAGTCGCACCTGCCGTCCCCGTCAGGTATCTTGACATCAAGTTATTTCAGTACGCCGATCCGAGTCCTCCAGGAGCAGTCGCACCCATGGCCAAGATCATCTACACGCACACCGACGAGGCGCCCCTGCTGGCGACGTACTCGTTCCTGCCGATCATCTCCGCATACGCGAGCACCGCGGGCGTCGAGGTCGAGACCCGTGACATCTCGCTGGCCGGGCGCATCATCGCCCAGTTCCCCGAGCGCCTCACCGAGGAGCAGCGCCTCGACGACGCCCTCGCCGAGCTCGGCGACCTCGCGACCAGGCCCGAGGCCAACATCATCAAGCTGCCCAACATCTCCGCCTCCATCCCGCAGCTCAAGGCCGCGGTCAAGGAGCTGCAGGAGCAGGGCTACGACCTCCCGGACTACCCCGAGAACCCCTCGACCGACGAGGAGAAGGACGCCCGCGCCCGCTACGACAAGGTCAAGGGCTCCGCGGTCAACCCCGTCCTGCGCGAGGGCAACTCCGACCGTCGCGCGCCCGGCGCGGTGAAGAACTACGCCCGGTCGCACCCCCACTCGATGGGCGCCTGGAGCAGTGACTCGAAGACCAACGTCGCGACGATGGACGCCGACGACTTCCGCTCCAACGAGCAGTCGGTCGTGCTCGACTCCGACGACACCCTGTCCATCGTCCACGTGGGCACCGACGGCACCGAGACGGTCCTCAAGGACGGCCTGAAGGTGCTGGAGGGCGAGGTCGTCGACGGCACGTTCATGAGCGCCGCCAAGCTCGACGAGTTCCTCGCCGCCCAGGTCGCGCGGGCCAAGGAGGAGGGAGTGCTGTTCTCGGCGCACCTCAAGGCGACCATGATGAAGGTCTCCGACCCGATCATCTTCGGCCACGTCGTGCGTGCCTACTTCGCCGACGTCTTCGAGCAGTACGGCGACGACCTCGCCGCGGCCGGCCTGTCGGCCAACGACGGCCTCGGGGCGATCCTCGGCGGGCTCGACGCCCTGCCCAACGGCGCCGAGATCAAGGCGGCCTTCGAGAAGGGCCTGGCCGAGGGCCCGGCTCTGGCCATGGTTGACTCCGACAAGGGCATCACCAACCTCCACGTGCCCTCCGACGTGATCGTGGACGCCTCGATGCCCGCGATGATCCGCACCTCGGGCCACATGTGGAACGCCCAGGGCGAGGAGCAGGACACCCTCGCGGTCATCCCCGACTCCTCCTACGCCGGCGTCTACCAGGCCGTCATCGACGACTGCCGTGCCCACGGCGCCTTCGACCCGGCCACCATGGGCTCGGTCCCCAACGTCGGGCTGATGGCGAAGGCGGCCGAGGAGTACGGGTCCCACGACAAGACCTTCGAGGTCCCCTCCGACGGCAAGGTCGAGGTCCGCAACGCGGCCGGCGACGTGCTGATGTCGCACGACGTCGAGGCGGGCGACATCTGGCGTGCCTGCCAGACCAAGGACGAGCCCATCCGTGACTGGGTCAAGCTGGCCGTCACCCGTGCCCGCGCCACCGGCGACCCGGCGGTGTTCTGGCTCGACGAGGGCCGCGCCCACGACGCCAACCTGATCGCCAAGGTCAAGGCGTACCTCCCCGAGCACGACACCGAGGGCCTGAGCATCGACATCATGGCTCCGGCGCAGGCGTGCGCCTACTCGGTCGAGCGCATCCGCAAGGGCGAGGACACCATCTCGGTGACCGGCAACGTGCTGCGCGACTACAACACCGACCTGTTCCCGATCCTCGAACTCGGCACCAGCGCCAAGATGCTCTCGATCGTCCCGCTGATGAACGGCGGCGGCCTCTTCGAGACCGGTGCCGGCGGTTCGGCGCCCAAGCACGTGCAGCAGCTGGTCAAGGAGGACTACCTGCGCTGGGACAGCCTGGGTGAGTTCTTCGCCCTCGCGGCGTCCTTCGAGCACCTCGCCGACTTCGACGGCAACGCCCGGGCCAAGGTCCTGGCCGACACCCTCGACCGCGCCACCGAGACGTTCCTCAACGAGGACCGCTCGCCCGGGCGTCGTCTCGGCACGATCGACAACCGCGGCTCGCACTTCTACCTCGCGCTCTACTGGGCCGAGGAGCTCGCGAAGCAGACCGACGACGCCGACCTCGCCGCCGCGTTCGGCTCGCTGGCCAGCACCCTGCGCGAGAACGAGGAGAAGATCGTCGAGGAGCTCAAGGCCGTCCAGGGCAAGCCCGCCGACATCGGTGGCTACTACCGCCCCGAGGAGGCCAAGGTGACCGCGGTCATGCGGCCGTCCGCGACCTTCAACGAGGCGCTCGCCTCGCTCTGAGCCACACCACGAAGGGGCCGCCGGACCACCCGGCGGCCCCTTCGTGCGTCCGTGGCCCTGAGGGCCGCCGGGGAATAGGGCAGCCGGGCCCACTGCTGGAGACTGGTGTGGCCATGACGAGACGGACGACCCGCGAGCCGGCGCCCGGTGCCGCACCCTCGCGAGTCGGAGGGCACCCGGGACTGGCGATGTTCGCACTCGCCACCGGCGGCTTCGCGATCGGCACCACCGAGTTCGTCACGATGGGCCTGCTGCCCGAGATCGCCACCGGCGTCGGGGTCTCCATCCCGGGGGCCGGCCACGTCATCTCCGCCTACGCGCTGGGCGTGGTCGTGGGCGCCCCGGTGCTCGCCTTCCTGGGGGCCCGGCTGCCGCGCCGCGCGCTCCTGGTGTGGCTGATGGTGGGCTTCGCCCTCGCCAACGCCTGGAGCGCGGTCGCCGGGTCGTACGAGACCCTGTTCGTGGCCCGCTTCGCCAGCGGCCTGCCGCACGGTGCCTACTTCGGCATCGCGTCCCTCGTCGCCGCGAGCCTGGTGTCCCCGGGCCGCAAGGGGCGCGCCGTCGCCACGGTGATGCTGGGCCTCTCGGTGGCCAACGTGCTGGGGGTCCCCGCCGCGACCGTGCTCGGCCAGGAGCTCGGGTGGCGCGCGGCGTTCTGGGCGGTGGCTGCCCTGGGCGTGCTCACCCTCGCGCTGGTGCTCTGGTGCGTGCCCTCGACGCCGGGTGACCGCAACGCGAGCGGTCGCCGCGAGCTGTCGGCCTTCCGGATGCCGCAGGTGTGGCTGACGCTGCTCGCCGGCGCCATCGGCTTCGGCGGCATGTTCGCGGTCTACTCCTACATCGCGCCGGTCGTGACCGACGTGGCCGGGCTGACGCAGCGTGCCGTACCCGTGTTCCTGCTCTCGTTCGGTCTCGGCATGATCGCCGGCACCTGGGCGGCCGGGGTGATGGCGGACTGGTCGGTCTTCCGGTCGCTGCTGATCGGTGGCACCGGACTCGGCGTGGCCATCGCCCTGTTCTGGGTCGCGGCGCCGTACTCCTGGGCGGCCCTGCCGGTGGCCTTCCTGATCACCGCGCTCGGCTCGGTCCTCGTGGTCAACCTGCAGCTGCGGCTGATGGACGTCGCCGGCGACGCCCAGGCGCTGGGCGCGGCGATGAACCACGCCTCGCTCAACCTGGCCAACGCGCTCGGCGCCTGGCTGGGCGGACTGGTGATCGCTGCCGGCTGGGGACTGCGCTCACCGGCCCTGGTCGGCGTCGCCCTCTCCGTGGCGGGCGTGCTGGTGCTGCTCGTCTCGGCCAGGCTGCACGTACGGAACCGTGGGGCGGTCCCGACTCCGGTGTCCGGGTGACCCGCCTCGTGGTGCCCGTGCGCCCCCGGCGCTGACGCCGGGGGCACACGGGACGAGGGGTGCGACTCAGAGCACCCAGCAGTTGCTCAGCTGCGGCAGACCGGCGAAGCGCGCCTCGAAGAACGGCATCGCCTCGGCGGCGTGCGGGATCATCCCGCCGACGTGCAGGGGTGCCACGTTGGAGGAGAACCGCACGTTGGCGCCCTTGCTGCACCAGCCCTTCGCCATGTTCTTGCCGGCGGCGTAGGGGATGGTGTCGTCGAGCAGCGAGTGGGTCACCAGGACCGGGAACGCCGGCTTGGTCCTCCCGATGCGCTGGGCCTCGATGATCGACCGGAACGGCTCGGCGGCCATGAGCGTCGACATCGGCTGGCCGTTGGCGCTGAGCGTCTCGGACCTCACGAACGCGTTGTCGAACAGGTCGAACACGCAGTCCTGCTCGACGGCGTCCATCGTCGCCCGCCCCTCGGCGTTGAGGTACGGGACCAGGTCGACGTCGTAGCTCTCGGCCAGACCCCGCAGGGCGAAGAACGAGAACGCGGAGAACAACCCGCCGTCGAGGTTGGTCGCGACCATGCCGAGGTCGGCCGGGACCGCGCCCACGACCGCGCCCTTGACGCGCAGGTCAGGGGCGTACGACGCCGCGAGCTCCGCCGCTGAGGCCGCGCCGCCGCCACCCTGGCTGTAGCCCATCAGGCCGACCGGGTGGGTGCTGTCGAGCCCCAGACCCATGCGCTGGGCGGCACGGACCACGTCCAGGGTCGCCCGGCCCTGGGACACGCGGTCCATGTAGGTGTGCACGCCCTGGGTGCCCAGGCCCTCGTAGTCGGGCATGGCGATCGCGTAGCCACGCTGGAGCAGGCCCTCGATGAACAGGCCCTCGTACTCGAACAGCTCCGAGAACAGCCGTGAGGGCGCGCAGCGGTCGGCCATGCCCTGCGTGCCGGGCGCGTAGCCGATGACCGGCCGCTTGCCGAGCCCGAGGTACGGGGCGTTGGGGATGATGACCGTGCCGGACACGGCGATGGCCTCGCCCTTGCGGTTGGTCGACTTGTAGAGCACACGCTGGGCGTTGCGGACCAGGCTGCTCGCGTCGAGGGGGTCCAGCAGGTACTTCACGCCCTCGGTGCGGATGACGGCCCCGTTGGCCGCCGGCAGCGTGGCCGGTGCCTCGTAGAAGGCCGGACGCGGCGGCTCCTCGACCGCGGCGCCGGCCGGGGTGGCCGTGAGCGCCGCCAGGGCGACGGTGGAGACGAGGCTGAGCGCCACGCTCGCGATCATGCGGGTACGACGAAACGGTGTTGCGGCTGCCATGTGGCTTCCCTCCCAGGACCGGACCGCCCGGCCATGGCGGGAGGCTACTGGTGGGGAACTTCCTTGAAAAGGCCCCAGGGCAGCGTGCGATGTGCTACGAGCGCCGTGTGACCTGGGTCACGTGGCACCGGGCTCAGGAGTAGACCATGCCCATCGCCTCGCGCACCTCGGCCAGGGTCGCGTCGGCGACCTCGTTGGCGCGCTCGTTGCCCCGGCGCAGGACGTCGGTGAGGTAGCCCGGGTCGGCCTCCAGCTCGGCCCGGCGGGCGCGCAGGGGAGCGAGCTCGGTGTTGAGGGCGTCGGTGACCCGCTTCTTCAGCGCACCTCCGCCGCCGTCGCCGATCTCCGCAGCGACCAGCTCGGGCTCGACCCCCTCGCACAGCGACACCAGCGTCAGCAGGTTGGCGACCTCGGGACGGCCCTCCGGGTCGAAGGTGATGACCCGGTCG
>JAJPEO010000260.1 GCA_021166815.1 Nocardioides sp. | reverse complement strand
CTGCTCAAGGCCCTGGTGTTCGGCCTCATCGCGGCCGTCGTGGCGTCGTACAAGGGCATGAACGCCAACGGCGGACCCAAGGGAGTCGGCGACGCGGTCAACGAGTCGGTGGTGATCACGTTCCTGCTGCTGTTCGTCGCCAACTTCGTGCTCAGCATGATCTACCTGCAGGTCGTCCCTGCGAAGACGGGTTGATGAGCCATGGCACTCACCAGCTTCTACCGCCGGCCGCTGGCCTCCCTGGACACCCTGGGGGAGCAGCTCGCCTTCCACATCGGCGTCCTCAAGGCGGCGCCGCGATCGATCCGGCGCTATCCGCGCGAGATCGTGCGGATCCTCGCCGAGGTCACCCTCGGCTCGGGGGCGCTGGCCGTCATCGGCGGCACCGTCGGGGTCATCCTCGGCATGACGTTCTTCACCGGGGCGCAGGTGGGCCTGTCCGGGTACGCCGCGCTCAACCAGATCGGCACGGCCGCCTTCTCGGGCTTCGTCTCGGCGTACTTCAACACCCGTGAGATCGCCCCGCTGGTCGCCGGGATCGCCCTGGCCGCCACGGTCGGCTGCGGCTTCACCGCCCAGCTCGGCGCCATGCGCATCTCCGAGGAGGTCGACGCCCTCGAGGTGATGGCCATCCCCTCGATGCCGTTCCTGGTCGCCACCCGCGTGATCGGCGGGCTCATCGCGATCGTGCCGCTCTACGTCGTCGGGCTGCTGTCCTCGTACTTCGCCAGCCGGCTGGTGGTCACGCAGTTCTACGGCCAGTCCCCGGGCACCTACGACCACTACTTCAATGCGTTCCTGCCCCCGGGCGACGTGCTCTGGTCCTTCGGCAAGGTGCTCGTGTTCGCGGTCACCGTGATCCTCATCCACTGCTACCACGGCTACAACGCCAGCGGGGGCCCCGCGGGCGTGGGCGTCGCGGTGGGTCGTGCGGTGCGGACGAGCATCGTGGCCATCAACGTCCTCGACCTGTTCCTGTCCATGGCGATCTGGGGCGCGGCGACGACCGTGCGGCTGGCGGGGTGAGGGCGATGCGGCACCGTCTCCTCGGCATCGTCTTCCTGGCGTTGATGACCACCGGCGTCTTCGCGACGTACGGCGTGTTCACCAAGAAGTTCGCCTCCTACGACGAGGTGACCCTCCATGCCTCCCGTATCGGGCTGCAGCTCCCCGCACGGGCCGACGTCAAGGTGCGCGGCGTCATCGTCGGCGAGGTGCTCGACTACGAGCCCACCGCCGAGGGTGCCCGCCTGACCCTGGGTCTCTACAAGGACCGGGACGCGGCCATCCCCGCCGACGTGACCGCCTCGATCGTGCCGAAGACCCTGTTCGGCGAGAAGTACGTCTCGCTGATCGTGCCCGAGGACCCGAGCAGTGAGCGCCTCGCCGCGGGCGACACCATCGAGCGCACCGCGCTGTCGACCGAGGTCGAGCAGGTGCTGAGCGACCTCTACCCGCTGCTGCGTGCGGTGCGCCCCGCCGACCTCAACACGACCCTCTCCGCGATCGCCAACGCACTGGAGGGCCGCGGCGACCAGCTGGGCGGGAACCTCGAGACGGTGGACTCGTACCTGCGCCGGTTCAACCCGCAGCTCCCCGCGCTCATGGAGGACCTGCGCCTCACCGCGCAGGTGTCCGACACCTACTCCGACGTGCTGCCCGAGGTCGCGACGATCCTGCGCAACACCATCACGACGACCACCACCCTGGAGGGCCGCGAGGAGAAGCTGCAGGCGCTGTTCCAGGACGTGTCGCGATTCTCCGGTGTTGCGGAGCGGTTCACCCGCGCCAACGGCCACAACCTGGTGCGCCTCGGTGAGCTCGGGGCGGCACAGCTGGAGGTGTTCGCCCGCTACGCGCCGGAGTACCCTTGCCTCCTGGGCGGCATCGTCAAGGCCGGTGAGCTGCAGGCCGAGGCCTTCCGCAACTTCACCCTGCACATCGTCCTGGAGACCCTGCCCAACCAGCCGCGCGCCTACGACGCGAGGGACGTGCCCGTCTACGGCGACAAGCGCGGCCCCTACTGCGGCCGTCTGCCGAACCCGCCGTGGAACCAGGACAACCCCGTCACCCACCAGCCCAACTGGAACGACGGGGTCGACCGCCCGACGGGCAAGGGCACCAGCCGTGCCGTTCCCACGTGGTCGCGTTCCGGCTGGTCCGGCACCGGCGCCGGCTACGTCGGCAGTCCCGGTGAGGCCGCACTGCTCAAGTCGCTGCTCGGGCCCGGTCTCGGGCTCGGCGCCCAGGACGTGCCCGACCTCGGCGTGCTGCTGGTCGGCCCGATGGCCCGGGGAGCGCGGGTGAGCCTGTCATGAGCCTCTTCGACAAGCGGACCTCCGCCGACCTGGTCAAGCTGGTGGTCTTCATCGTGGTGACGACGCTGGCGACCAGCATGCTCGTGGTCACCATCGGCAACATCGGCTTCGGCAGCACCCGCGAGTTCAAGGCGCGGTTCACCGACGTCACCGGCGTCAACAAGGGCGACGACATCCGCGTGGCGGGCGTCAAGGTCGGCACGGTCGACGACATCGAGATCATCGACCGCTCCCAGGCCCTGGTCACCTTCTCGGTCGACGACGAGATCGAGGTCAACGGCGGCACCCATGCCACGATCCGTTACCGCAACCTGGTCGGGCAGCGCTACGTCTCGCTCACCCAGGAGGTCGGCGACACCGCCGCCCTCGAGGAGGGCGCGACCATCCCGCTGGATCGTACGCAGCCCGCGTTGGACCTGACCCTGCTCTTCAACGGCTTCAAGCCGCTGTTCGAGGCGCTCTCCCCCGAGGACGTCAACCAGCTGTCCTACGAGCTGGTCCAGGTCTTCCAGGGGGAGGGCGGCACACTCGAGGGGCTGCTGGCCCACACCGCGTCGGTGACCAACACCCTGGCCGACCGCGACGAGGTGATCGGCGCGCTGATCGAGAACCTCTCCTCGGTGCTGGACCACGTCGCCGACCGCGACGAGCAGCTCACCCGCCTGATCACGTCCTTCCGGACGCTGGTCGCGGGCCTGAAGAAGGACCGGAACGCGATCCTCGGCTCCCTGGAGGACGTCTCGGCGTTGTCGGTCGAGACGGCGTCGCTCATCGACGGCATCCGCGAGCCCTTCGTCAGCGACGTCAAGCAGCTGCGCACCGTCGCCGGCAACATCGACAAGAACAAGGCCGAGCTCGATCGGGCCATGCAGGTGCTGCCGATCAAGCTCACCAAGATCGGCCGTACGGCCATCTACGGCTCGTTCTTCAACTTCTACCTCTGCGAGTTCCAGGGCCGGGTCAACCTCCCGGGCGATCGCTCGATCCCCGTGAGCTACCAGACCGGGTCGGACAGGTGTGACCTGTGATGATTCCCTTCCGTGAACGCAACCCGGTGGTGATCGGCGCCGTCAGCCTCGTGACGCTGGCCCTGGCACTCCTGCTCGCCCTGCGCGCCGACGATCTGCCGGTCATCGGCGGCGGCGACACCTACCACGCGATGTTCTCCGAGGCCGGCGGCCTCAAGCCGGGCGACGAGGTCCGCATCGCCGGCGTGCGCGTCGGCAAGGTCGACGAGATCGCGCTCGCCGGTGACGAGGTCAAGGTGTCCTTCAAGGTCGACGACGCCGCCGACTTCGGCTCGGACACCGGTGCCGCCATCAAGGTCAAGACGATCCTGGGTGCCATGTTCGTCGCGCTCGAGCCTGCCGGTGAGGGCCAGCTCGAGGAGGGGGCCACGATCCCGGCCACCCGCACGTCCTCGCCCTACGACGTCGTGGACGCCTTCGAGGGGCTGGCCGAGACCAGCGAGAAGATCGACACCGACCGGCTCGCACGGTCGCTGACCACGCTCGCCGACCTGACCCGCAACACCCCCGAGGAGTTCCGGGGCGCCCTGCAGGGCCTGAGCCGGTTGTCGGCGAACGTCGCCGCCAAGGACGAGCAGCTCGAGCTGCTGCTCACCAACCTCCAGCGGGTCTCCACCGTCCTCGACGAGCGCGACGACGACATCGTCACCCTGATGCGCGACAGCGACGTGCTGTTCCGTGCACTGGTCGCCCGGCGGCAGGCGGTGCACGACCTGCTCGTGTCCAGCGAGCGCCTCGCCAGCGAGCTCACCGCCCTGGTCAGGCAGTCGCGTGCCGACCTCAAGCCGGCGCTCGAGCACCTGGAGAACGTCGTCGCCGTGCTCAACAAGAACGAGGACAACCTCGACGACAGCCTGCGCCTGATGGCGCCGTTCTACCGCGTGTTCGCCAACACCCTGGGCACCGGCCCGTGGTTCGACACGTGGATCTCCAACTTCCCTCCCGTCCCGCAGGTGGGTTGAGATGACCATGGCCAAGCGACTCCTCGTCCCCCTCCTCGTGCTCGGCGTGCTCGTCGCCGCGCTCGTCACCTTCACGCGCGGAGGCGACGAGAAGACCCTCGTCGCCCACTTCCCCCGCGCGATCTCGGTCTACGAGGGCAGCGACGTACGGATCCTCGGCGTGCCGGTCGGCACCGTCACCGAGGTCGTGCCCACAGGCACCGACGTGACCGTCACCATGACCTACGACGGCGACGTCGACGTGCCGGCGGACGCCAAGGCCGTGATCGTGGCGCCGTCGGTCGTGGGGGACCGGTTCGTCCAGCTCACGCCCGCGTACTCCGGGGGCGCCAAGCTCGAGGACGGCGCCGAGCTGTCCGTCGAGCAGACGTCGCAGCCCCTGGAGCTGGACCAGATCTACGAGAGCCTCGACCGGCTCAACGTGGCCCTCGGCCCCCGCGGGGCCAACAAGGACGGGGCGCTGTCCGACCTGCTCGCCGTCTCCGCCGACAACCTCGACGGCCAGGGCGAGACGTTCCGCCAGACGATCGGTGACTTCTCGCGGCTCAGCTCCACGCTGGAGGGCAACCAGGAGGAGCTCTTCGGCTCGGTCGTGGCACTGGAGGGCTTCATGAGCACCATGGCCGAGAACGACCAGACCGTCCGGCAGTTCAACCAGTCCCTCGCCGACGTCTCGACCCTGCTCGCCGGCGAGCGCGAGGAGCTCGCCGCGGCCACCAGCAGCCTGGCGACGGCCCTCACGGAGGTCCGTACCTTCGTCGAGGAGAACAAGGGGGCCCTGGGCCGCAACATCAAGGGCCTCAACCGGGTCTCGAAGGTCCTCGTGCGCCAGCGCAAGGCCCTCGACGAGATCCTGCGCGTGGCGCCCGGCGCGCTCAACAACCTCGCCCTGACCTACAACCCGCAGACCGGCACGCTCGACACCCGCGCGAACTTCGGCGAGAGCGCCAACGCGCTCGAGTCCGACCCCGCCGCGCTGCTGTGCGGGTTCGTCGGACAGGCGGACCGCTCCGGAGCGCTGTGCGACGAGATCACCGGCATCCTCGGCGCCGGTCGTGCCGGCGCCCTGGGCGGCTCCGGTGCCCCGCTGCCCGCGCGCGAGCAGTTCGACCCCACCCTCGGGGGACTCGTGGAGGTGACCCGATGAAGCGACTGAGGACCCTCGCCGTGGCCACCGGTCTGGCCCTGACCCTCTCGGCGTGCGACTTCAGCGTCTACCACCTGCCGCTGCCCGGCGGCCCCGACGTGGGGGACGACCCGATCGAGGTCACCGTCGAGTTCGCCGACGTCCTCGACCTGGTGCCCCAGTCGACGGTGAAGGTCAACGACGTCAACGTCGGCAAGGTGACCGACATCGAGATCGAGGGCTACCACGCGGTGGTCACCCTGGCACTGCGAGACGACGTCGACCTCCCCGACAACGCGGTCGCCGAGCTGCGCCAGACCAGCCTCCTGGGCGAGAAGTTCGTGTCGCTGTCGGCGCCCGAGCAGGGTGCCAGCGACGAGCCGCTCGGGGACGGCGACCTCATCCCGCTCGAGCGGGCCGGCCGCAACCCGGAGGTCGAGGAGGTCCTGGGAGCGCTCAGCCTGGTGCTCAACGGCGGCGGCGTCGCCCAGCTCAAGACGATCACCAAGGAGCTCAACCTCGCCCTCGAGGGGCGGGAGGACTCGGCTCGTTCGGTGCTGCACCAGCTGCGGGGCTTCATGGGCCAGCTCGACGACAACAAGGCCGACATCGTGCGCGCCATCGAGTCGCTGAACCGCCTGGCCGTCTCCGCCGAGAAGCAGCTGCCCACCATCGACGCTGCGCTCGAGGAGCTGCCGAGCGCACTGGACTCCATCGACCGCCAGCGCGACGACCTGGTGAAGATGCTGGGAGCGCTCCAGCAGCTCAGCGACGTGGCGGTCGACGTCATCGTCGAGTCCAAGGGCGCCACCATCACCTCGCTGCAGCGCCTCGACCCCGTGCTCACCCAGCTCGCCGCGTCGGGGGACGACTTCACCAAGGCGTTCCAGGTGTTCCTCACCTACCCGTTCGTCGACGACGTCATCGGACGCGACCCCCAGGTGGCGCGCAACCTGCACATGGGTGACTACACCAACCTGTCGATCACCCTCGACGTCGACCTGAAGGGCGGCCAGGGGGGCCTGCCCACCAACCTGCCCACCGAGATCGACCCGACCGTGGTCGTCGACAACGTCCTGCGCTGCTTGCGCAGCGGGTCGCTCGGCAGCGACGCCTGCAAGAAGGTGCTGGCCACGCCGGGCGAGCTGCTGCGGCTGCGCGAGACCTGCCAGAAGCCGGCCAACCGCGACAAGGACGTGTGCCGCGAGCTCAACTCGGGGCCCGGGCTGCCGTTACCCACCACGCTGCCCAGCCTCCCGGGAGTCGGCCGGGCGGGCACGCAGGAGCGGCGTACCGTCCCCGCGCAGGGTCCGACCCTCGGCGACCTGATGGATGCGTACGACCCCGCCCTCGTGAGTCTCCTCGTCCCCGGGATGGTGCTGCGATGATCACCGCACGGACCAAGGTCCAGCTGATCGTGTTCGCGATCATCACGCTCGTGGGCGTGAGCTTCGTGGGTGCGCGCTACGCCCGGCTCGATCGCCTGGTGCTCGACCAGAGCTACACCGTCGTCGCCCACTTCGCCGACTCCGGGGGCGCCTTCGCCGGTGCCGAGGTGTCCTACCGCGGCGTGCGGGTGGGTCAGGTCGACCGGCTGGTGCTGACCGACGAGGGCGTCGACATCCACCTCGAGATCGACGACGACCACCGCGACATCCCCGCCGACGCGCACGCCGTGGTCGGCAACCGCTCGGCGGTGGGGGAGCAGTACGTCGAGCTCCAGCCGCAGAGCGAGGACGGCCCCTACCTCGACGAGGGCTCCGAGATCGCGCAGGAGCTGACCACCACGCCCATCCAGACCGACACCTTGCTGACCCACCTGTCGGAGACCGTCAGCAGCGTCGACCAGCGCGACCTCCGCACCGTCAACCGCGAGCTCGGCCTGGCCTTCTCGGGGATG
>JAJPEO010000156.1 GCA_021166815.1 Nocardioides sp. | reverse complement strand
AACCCGATGTACCTCTTCCGCGGCGAGGCGCCCCGCGCGGAGTTCGCCGAGGCCATGCCGCCACTGGTGAAGTACGGCATGAAGCTCGCCGGCAAGCGCTTCCTGAAGGAGTACCCCTTCCAGGAGGCCTACTTCCGCGACAAGGCGCTGGCCTGGCGCAAGGAGCTGACGATGTCGCTGATGTACCTCGGCGGCGTCAACCGGCTGGACACCATGCAGCGCGTGATGACCGACGGGTTCCAGTACGTCGCCATGGGCCGGGCCCTGCTCATCGAGCCCGGGCTGGTCGGCGAGCTCGCCGCTGGTCGCACGCGCCCGGGCGCCTGCATCCACTGCAACCGGTGCATGCCGACGATCTACTCCGCCGAGGGCACCCACTGCACCGAGGTGGCCCGGTGAGCATCCTCGACCGGTTCTCCCTCGCCGGCCGGGCCGCCGTCGTCACCGGCGCGGGCCGCGGCATCGGCGCCGCGACCGCCGTGGCGCTGGCCGAGGCGGGCGCGGACGTGGTGCTCTCCGCCCGGCACGCCGACCAGCTCGAGGCCGTCGCCGCGCGCATCCGCGACCTGGGGCGCCGGGCCGTCGTGGTCCCGGCCGACCTCTCCGACACCGAGGCGGCCGCGAACCTCGCCCAGGTGGCGTACGACGAGCTCGGGCGCCTCGACACGGTCGTCAACAACGTCGGCGGCACGATCCCCAACGCGTTCCTCGACACCGACGTGGCCTACCTCGAGGAGTCGTTCCACTTCAACGTCTCCACCGCGCACGCCCTCACCCGCGCCGCGGTGCCGCTGATGCTCGCCACGAGGGACGCCGACCCGGACGCCGACCCGTCGGTGGTGGTGATCAGCTCGGTCATCGGACGCGTTGCCGGCCGCGGCTACCTCGCGTACGGCACGGCCAAGGCCGCGCTGGCCCACTGGGCCCGGCTCGCGGCGACCGACCTCGCGCCCCGGGTGCGGGTCAACGGGGTGTTCGTCGGGTCGGTGATGACCAGCGCGCTGGAGTTCGTCGCGCAGGTGCCGGAGATGATGGCCCAGATGGAGACCCGCACGCCGCTGGGCCGCGTCGGTGAGCCCGAGGACGTCGCGGCGGGCGTGCTCTACCTCGCCTCGCCGGCCGGGCGCTACGTCACCGGCAAGCTCGTCGAGGTGGACGGCGGCCTGCAGCACCCCAACCTCGACCTCGGTCTCCCGGACCTGTGAGGGTGACCCCGTGACCACCGACACCGCCCACGCGATCTCACCGGACTCCGGGACGCACTGGACCGAGCCCGGCGCCTGGCCCGTCGCCCCCGGGGTGCACCGCATCCCCCTGCCGCTGCCCATGGACGGCCTGCGCGCGGTCAACGTCTACGCCATCGAGACCGAGGACGGCCTCACCCTCATCGACGGCGGCTGGGCCATCGAGGTGTCGCGCACGCTGCTCGAGAAGGGGCTCGCCCAGATCGGCGCCGGGGTCGGCGACATCCAGCGGTTCCTGGTCACCCACGTCCACCGCGACCACTACACGCAGGCGGTCACGATCCGCAGCGAGGTCGGCTCCCACGTCTCGCTCGGGCTGGGCGACAAGCCGACGCTCGACATGATCCACGACGACACCGTCGACGCCGACCCGCACATCGCGATGTTCGAGGCGGCGGGTGCGGCACACATCGCCGAGGAGTGGCGCGCGCTGAGCTCCCACCTGGAGCCCGACCTGGCCCTGTGGGGCTACCCCGACACCTGGCTCGAGGGGGACCAGCGCTTCGTGGTCGGCGACCGGACGATCGACGCGGTGCACACCCCCGGCCACACCCAGGGCCACTACGTCTTCGCCGACACCGCCGGCGACCTGCTCTTCGCCGGCGACCACGTGCTGCCGACGATCACGCCGTCGATCGGCTTCGAGCCGTCCCTGGCCGCCCAGCCGCTCGGCGACTTCATGGCGTCCCTGGCTCGGGTGCGCGAGCTGCCCGACCTGCGGCTGCTGCCCGCCCACGGCCCGATCGCGCCGTCGTCGCACGCCCGCGTGGACGAGCTGCTCGACCACCACGAGGATCGCCTCGCGCAGAGCCTCGCGGCGGTCCGCGGGGGAGCGGCGACGGCGTACGAGGTCGCAGGCGAGCTGGGCTGGACGCGCCACGGCCGGCGCCTGCCCGAGCTCGACGTCTTCAACGCGGCCATGGCGACCCTCGAGACCCGCGCCCACCTGGAGCTGTTGCGGGCCCGCGGCGCGGTCGTCTCCGGCGAGGTGGACGGGGTCGTGCGCTACACCCCGGCCTGACGCGTCATCGGGACGTGCATGACGCCGTCCTCGTCGAACTCCGGACCGACCACCTCGAAGCCGTAGGTCGCGTAGAACCCCGTCAGCTGCACCTGCGCGTCCAGCCGCACCTCCGCGTCGCCGCACTCGGCCAGGGCGGCGTCCATGATCGTGCGGGCCAGTCCCGCGCCCCGCGCCTGCGGCGCGACCACGACCCGCCCGATGCGGCGGTGGCCCCCGTCGGCCAGCACGCGGGCGCACCCGACCAGCACGCCGTCGTCGTACGCCAGCACGTGCCGGGTCGCCGCCTCCAGGTCGCGGCCGTCGAGGTCGGGGTAGGGCGAGGCCTGCTCCACCACGAACACGTCCTGGCGCAACCGCCACAGCGCGTAGGCCTCCCGCGCGGAGAGGTCGTCGAACGAGCACACCGAGACGGTCGGGGCATCAGGCATGGGGGCAGGCTCTCACGTCGGCTGTGCCACGACCCGTACGACTGAGCCATCCGCGTCCCCAGGTGTCAGGTCGGGGAACGAAATGGCTGGTCCTGCCGCAAGAAGGCGACCACAAGCGTCCCCACACGGGGAGTGGGGAACCGAAGGGCTGGATCGGAGCTGCGAAGGTCGCTCACTCACCGCGCGACCAGCTGGGGCGTCGGCCAGCGTCAGCGCAGGAAGTCCGCCACCTGCCCGAAGGCGCGCCTGGCCTCGGGGATGAACGGCAGCAGGCCGTAGACGTGCAGCAGGTCGGGCTCCTCGACGGAGGTGAGGTCCCAGCCCGCCTCGGCGGCGCGGCGGGCCAGCATCCGGCAGCCGGGGGAGAGCAGGTCGCGGGTGCCGTAGAGCTGGATCGCGCGGGGGAGGCCGGAGAGGTCACCCAGCCCGGGCGAGACCTCGGGGCGGGCGAGGTCGTCGGGGTCGCCGGCCCACCAGCGGGCGTACGCCTCGATCTTGCCGAGGAACAGCCAGGGGTCGTACGCGTCCAGTGCCGCGGTCTCCGGCGTCGAGGTCGTGAGGTCGACCCACGGGGCGTGCATCACCAGGTGGGTCGCGGGGGTGAGGCCGCGCTCGCGCATGCCCATCGCGACGGCCAGGGCCAGCCCGCCGCCGGCGGAGTCGCCGACGAGGATGCTCCCGCCGGGCTCCTCGGCCCAGCGGCCCGCGTCGGCGACGAGGGCGTCGAAGCTGTCGCGCCACGTGTGCTCGGGGGCGAGGGGGTAGTCGGGCATGACGATGCGGGCGCCGACGGCGTCGGCGAGACGCGTCGCGTAGCGCACGTGGAACGGGTCGATGGGCGCCATGTAGCCGCCACCGTGGAGGTAGTGGATCGTGCGGGTGGCCGGTCGCCGGCGCGGGGTGAGGACGTACGACGGGAAGCCGAGGTCGCGCTGCTCCACGTCCCACCGCTTCGCGAACCCGGGAGCGAACCGGGTCGGCAGCGACCGGTCCATGCGCCGGTGCCAGGCCTCGACCCGCGCTCGCTCGGAGGGCTCGTCGTCGAGCTCGCGGCTGCGGCGCAGGACGGGCAGCAACGTCGCCATGAGGTGGTGCTGGACGCTCGGCATGGGGGGATCCTAGGGGCGGGCTAGAGTGGATCCACCACAAGACAGGGGAGCCCGTCCCGTCACCGGGGCAGCGGGCTGAGAGTGCGGAACCGCCGCAGACCCTCTGAACCTGATCCGGTTAGCACCGGCGATAGGGAGTCCACCATGAATCACGCGCGCCTGCGTGCCGTCCTCACCGCCACCACCCTCACCCTGGCCGTCACCGGGTGCAGCCTGGTGGGGACCGAGAACGAGCAGCGCCCGCCGGCCGGGGAGCCGAGCAGCCAGGAGCCGGCCCGTGGCAGCGGCGAGGTCGTCGTCGTCAGCCACGAGTCCTTCACCCTGCCGAAGAAGCTGACGAAGGCGTTCGAGCGGGAGACCGGCTACACGATCAAGGTCCGTGCGGCCGGTGACGCGGGCACGCTCGCCACCAAGCTCAGCCTGACCGCCGGCAACCCGATCGGCGACGTCGCCTTCGGCATCGACAACACCTTCGCCTCGCGCCCGCTCGACGCGGGCGCGTTCGCCGAGTTCGAGCCGAGCTTCCCCGGCCCGGAGGAGTACCAGCTCGACGAGGGCAGCGACCGCCTCACCGCGATCGACCACGGCAGCGTCTGCGTCAACGCCGACATCGACTGGTTCAAGGCCGAGGGGAAGCAGCCACCGGCCGAGCTGTCCGACCTCGCCGACCCGGCGTACCGCGGCCTGTTCGTCACCCCGGGCGCCTCGACCAGCTCGCCGGGCATGGCGTTCTTCCTCGCGACCGTCGCGGAGTTCGGCGACGACTGGCCCGCCTTCTGGGAGGACCTGCTGGCCAACGACGCCAAGATCGTCGACGGCTGGGAGGACGCCTACTACGGCGACTTCACCGCCGGCAGCGACACGGGCAAGCGGCCGCTGGTGGTGTCGTACGACTCCTCGCCGGCCTTCACCGTCGAGGGCGACCGCTCCACCACCGGCACCGTGTTCGACACCTGCTTCCGCCAGGTCGAGTACGCCGGCGTCCTCGAGGGCGCCGACAACCCCGAGGGTGCGGAGGCGTTCATCGAGTGGCTGCTCACCGACGAGGTCCAGAGCCAGATCCCCGAGCTGATGTACATGTTCCCGGTCAGCCCGTCGGCCGACGTCCCGGAGGACTGGGCGAAGTACGCGCTGCCCGCGAAGGACCCGTACGAGGTCTCGCCGGAGGAGATCGCGTCCCAGCGCGAGCAGTGGCTGACCGAGTGGACCGACCTGATCAGTCGCTGATCCCGACGGGCTGAGCAGATGAGGCGGATCGCGGGGCTCCTGCTAGCCGCGGCCGTGCCGGTCGCGGTGCTGGCGGTGCTGTTCGTGCTGCCCGTGGGCGGGATGCTCGCGCAGGGGTTCGCGCCCCAGGGCCGCCTCGACCCCGGCGGCGTGCTCGACGTGCTCGCGCGTCCCCGGGTGCGCCGCGTCGCGTGGTTCACGCTGTGGACCGCCGGCGCCGGCACCGCCCTCGCGGTCCTGCTCGGCCTCCCCGCCGCGTTCGTCCTGCACCGCCTCGCCGTCCCCGGACGCCACGCGATCAGGGCGGCGCTGCTGGTGCCGTTCGTCCTCCCGACCGTGGTGGTCGGCGTCGCGTTCCGGCAGCTGCTCGGCGAGGGCGGTCCGCTCGGCTTCCTCGGGCTCGAGGGCACGCCGGTCGCGATCCTGGCCGGCCTGGTGTTCTTCAACGTCGCCGTCGTGGTCCGGGCCGTGGGTGCGGCGTGGGAGGCGCTGGACCCGCGGCCCGGCGAGGCCGCCGCCGCGCTGGGCGCCAGCCCGCTTCAGGTCCTGCTCACCGTCACCCTGCCGGCGCTGCGGCCCGCGATCGTCGGGGCCGCCAGCAGCGTCTTCCTCTTCTGCGCGACGGCGTTCGGCATCGTGCTCACCCTCGGCGGGGTGCGCTACGCGACGGTCGAGACCGAGATCTACCTGCTGACCACGACGCTGTTCGACCTGCGGGCCGCTGCGGCGCTGTCCATCGTGCAGCTCATCGTGGTGGTCGGGCTGCTGGCGGTGTCGGCGCGGCTGCGCTTCACCCCCGACCCGGGCAGGAGGTCGGCGACCGCCGCGCCCCGGGCCGTACGCCGTTCCGACTGGACGGCCCTGGCCCTCACCCTGCTGACGCTCGTCGCGCTGGCCTTGCCGATCCTGACCCTGGTCGCCGGGTCCTTCCGGGTCGACGGCTCGTGGAGCGTGGACAACTACGTGGCCCTGGGTGGGGCCGGCGACAACGGCGCGCTGCTCGTGCCCGTCACCACGGCGCTGCTGACCAGCCTGCGCACCGCCGTCGACGCGACCTGGATGGCGCTGGCGATGGGACTCGCGGTGTCGCTCATCGTCACCCGCCGCTCCCACGGCCCCGCCGAGCGCCGGGTGCGCTCGGTCCTCGACGGGTTCTTCATGCTGCCGCTGGGCGTGAGCGCGGTGACCCTCGGCTTCGGGTTCCTGATCACCCTCGACCAGCCACCCCTGGACCTGCGCGACTCGCCGCTGCTGGTGCCGATGGCCCAGGCGCTGGTGGCGCTGCCGCTGGTCGTGCGCACCCTCGCGCCGGTGCTGGCGGGCATCGACGACCGCCAGCGCCAGGCCGCGGCCTCGCTCGGTGCCTCGCCCTGGCGGGCCCTGCTGACCGTCGACCTGCCCGCGGTGTGGAAGCCGCTGCTGGCCGCGAGCGGCTTCGCGTTCGCGGCCTCGCTGGGCGAGTTCGGCGCGACGTCGTTCCTGGCGCGCGACGAGGCCCCGACCGTGCCGGTGGTGATATTCCGCCTCATCGGCCACCCGGGAGAGATGAACTACGGCATGGCGCTGGCCGCCTCGGTCGTGCTCGCGACGGCCACCGCCGTGGTGATGCTGCTGGTGGAGCGCCTGCGGGTGCCGAGTGTGGGAGCGTTCTGAGGTGTTGTCCCTGCGTGAGGTCACGGTCCGCTACGGCGACACCGTCGCCGTCGACCACGTGAGCCTCGACCTGCCCGCCGGGGAGGTGCTGGCGGTCCTCGGTCCCTCGGGCTGCGGCAAGTCCACCCTGCTTCGCGCAGTCGCCGGCCTCGAGCCGCTGACCTCCGGGCGCATCGAGGTGGACGGCGTCGACCTCGCCGGCACCCCCACCCACAAGCGCGGCTTCGCGCTGATGTTCCAGGACGGCCAGCTCTTCGGCCACCTCACCGTCGCGCGCAACGTCGCCTACGCGCTGCGCCTGCGTCGCACTCCGCGCGAGCAGCTCGCCGCCCGCGTCGCGGAGCTGCTGTCGCTCGTCGGCCTGGAGGGTTACGCCGACCGGCTCCCCGGCACGCTCTCGGGCGGCGAGCAGCAGCGCGTCGCCCTCGCCCGCGCCCTGGCCGTCGAGCCGCGCCTGTTGCTCCTCGACGAGCCCCTCTCCGCCCTCGACGCCACGCTGCGCCAGCGCCTCGCCGGCGAGCTGCGCGAGATCCTGGTCGCCGCCGGCACCACGGCACTGCTGGTCACCCACGACCACGAGGAGGCGTTCGCCCTCGCCGACCGGCTGGCGGTCATGAGGAACGGCCGCGTGGTGCAGTCCGGCCCGATCGACGAGGTGTGGCGTACGCCCGTCGACGAAGAGACCGCGCTGTTCCTCGGCTACGCGCGCGTCCTGCGGGGAGGGGCCGCCCGGCTCCTGCTCGAGGCCGGTGGGCTTCCCGCCGCGGACGCCGTGGCCGTACGCCGCTCCGCGCTGGTCGTGGCCGACGACGGGCCGCTCGCCGCGACGGTCGTGTCCGCGCGGGTCACGCCCGACCAGATCCGGCTGGTCGTGGGCGTCGACGGCGTCGGGGAGGTCGACGCCGTCGCACCGCTGGACACCCACGCCGCCGCGGGGGAGAGCGTGCGCCTGCGCGTCGATGTGACGAGGCTCGCCGTTCTGCGGATCGAGCACGCGCTTTGAGCAATCCCTAGACTGTCGCGCGTGTATCGGCCGGCCTATGCCCTTCTGCTCGGAGTCGCCGGCACCATGGGCGTGCTCGCCGTGGTCGCCTCGACCTCCATCGGTCGTCCGCTCGTGGACCCGGAGGGCTTCCTCGGCCCGGCGATCGTGAGGCTGCCCCTGCTGGTGCTGGGCGCGTTCGCACTCGACATGCTGCCGCGGACCCTGTGGCTCTCGCGGATGCGGCCCGCCGCCATGCGCGGCATCGTCGTCGCGCGCTGGAAGCAGCACTGGAACCGCGAGCGCATCACGCTGGTCGTGCTCGGCGTGCTGTGCTTCTACATCACCTACGTCAGCTACCGGAACCTCAAGTCCTACCTGCCCTTCGTGATGGGCGAGGACAAGTACGACCGCGAGCTGCACCTCATCGACCGCGCGATGCTGTTCGGCCACGAGCCCGCGACGCTGCTCCACACGGTCTTCGGCACCGGCGTCTCCGCGCACTTCCTCTCGACGATCTACCTCTGGTTCCTGCCGCTCGTGCCGCTGGCGCTGGCCGCCTGGCTGGTGTGGTCGCGCAACATCACCTTCGGCTACTGGTTCGCCACCTCGCAGTGCCTGGCCTGGACGCTCGGCACCGCGTCGTACTACGCCCTGCCGACCCTGGGCCCCGGCTTCCAGTACTCCTACCTCTACACCGACCTCCCGGACACCGGCTCCGCCGAGCTGATGGAGGCGCTGTCCTACGGGCGCAGCGGCGTGCTGCGCGACGGCCTGGTGGGCCAGGTGCAGTCCGTGGCCGGGTTCGCCTCGCTCCACGTCGCGATCACCCTGCTGGTCGCCCTCATGGTCCAGTACACGCTGCGCAGCAAGGTCCTGCACTGGGTCTTCTGGGTCAACTTCGCCATCACCGTCATCGCCACGCTCTACTTCGGCTGGCACTACGTCGCCGACGACCTCGCCGGCGTCGTCATCGCGCTGCTGTCCTTCTGGCTCGGCGGCCTGGCCAGCGGCCAGAAGTTCGACAAGGCGGGGCTCGGGTCCCACCCGACCTCGACCACCTCGCGCGTCCCCGTCGACAGGGACTGACCCGCCCGAGAGCGGCGTACGCGACCCGGCAGCCGGTGGGGATCCCACCGGCCGGCCGGGTCTTCTTTGCGTCCCCAGACGAATGACAACCGTGTAGTTCGGAATTACAAGAGTGTGATTAGTCAAGTCGACACGCCGACGATTCTGAGATTTCTTGGGAAAAGTGTTCCCCTTGTGACTGATGAGCACTAACGTGCCGCAAGTTGCCCGGGTGAAAGGGAAGTCACCCGGTCGACCATCCCCCGACCGAGGAGACAGTGCAGTGCTGAGCCAGCGAGTGCCGAGCGATCCGGTGTCGGGGACCTTCGTCCGCTGGCTGTCCGTCGGCGCCGCCGCGGTGTCCCTCGTGCTGGTCACCTCCGTCGCGCCGGCCCTGGCCGACGAGACGGTGCCCGGGGGAACCAGCGTCCCGTCCGAGGCCGAGGTGGCCCAGGCCGAGGCGGACGCCGCCGCCAAGGCGCGCGACGTCGCGGCCGTGCAGGCCGACCTGATCCGCGCCGGTGTCGCGCTGGCAGAGGCCGGCGACCGGGCTGCCCAGGCGGCCGAGGCCTACAACGGCGCCGTGTGGCGCGCCGGTGAGGCACGTCGCGAGGCCCGCGAGGCCCAGAGCGCGTCGCGCCAGGCCACCCAGGCCGTCGCCCGCCAGAAGGCGCTGTACGCCGAGACCGTGGTCCGCTCCTTCGAGGACGCCTCCGAGGTGCAGGGCCTCTCGGCCCTCGTCGAGGCCGACGGCATCGAGACGCTCATCGACCGGACGGTCACGATGGGCAACACCTCCGACGCCCTGCAGGGCCAGTACGACGCCTACCGGGCCACCGAGACCATCGCCGCCTCCGCCGTGGAGCGCGCCGACGAGGCCCTCGTGTCGGCCGAGCAGGCCGAGAAGGACGCGGAGGCCGCACGGGCTTCGGCCGCCGAGGCGGAGGCGTACGCCGCCAGCCAGAGCGCCGCGATCGCGTCGACGCGGTCGACTCTCATCGCCGAGCTCGCCGAGCTGCAGGGCATCAGCGTCGAGCTCGCCGCTCGTCGCCAGGAAGCCCTCGAGGCCGCCGCCGCCCAGGCCGCTGCCGTGGCCGCGCAGGCCGCCGCCGCGACGCAGCCCGCGCCCCAGGCCCCCGCCCAGCCCTCCGCGCCCGCCCCGGAACCGGCCCCCTCGG
>JAJPEO010000144.1 GCA_021166815.1 Nocardioides sp. | reverse complement strand
AGACCCCGGGCCACTTGCCGGTGAGCGCGGCGTAGAGGAGCGCGACCAGGTCGGTGCGGTCGGTCGACACCCGCCCGCGGGGCAGGCCGGCGAGCGCGGACTCGATCGCGAAGCCGATGAGGCGGACGTGGCCGTGGTGGTCGATGAGGACGTTCTCGTGGACCAGCCGACCGTGGCTGAGCCCGATCGCGTGGGCCCCGGCGATGCTGTCGGCGACCTCGGAGACGAGCCAGGCCGCCCGCCGCGGGGGGAGCGGACCCTCGCGCTGCAGCAGGATGTCGAGCGACTCGCCCTGGCCCCACTCGACGACGACGAAGCACACCTGGTCGTTGCGGTCCGCGTCGAGCACCCGGAGCACACGCCGATCGGCCAGCGGGCCCAGGCTGCGCGCCGCGTCGATAACCGCCTCGGCGCGCTCGTCGTCGGCGGCGATCAGGTGGACCGCGACGGGACGGTGCAGCACGAGGTCGTGGGCGCGCCAGAACCGGCCGCCGTGGGACTCGGCGAGCAGGTCGTCGAGGCGGTAGCGACCGTCGAGCACGTCACCGGCCTGCATCGACCCGGGCATTGCTCACCTCGCTCCCCTGCACCCGTCCCTCCCTGGTGGAGGGGCGTCGTCCGTCATCGTATGAGGCTTCAGCCCCGGCGCAGGCGTCCGACCACGGTGTCGACCAGGGAGGTGGCCTCGCGGATGCGCATCAACCGTGCGCCGAGCAGCACCGCGCCCGCTCCGGCCAGGCCCGTGGCGCCGACGCGGACCAGGGCCAGCAGCGGAGTCGGCTCCTCGCCCAGCCCGGACAGCGCCCACCGCACCAGCAGCGCCGTGGCCGCCGCGGCGGCGAGCACGACCGCCATCCGGACGAGGAACCGGACCAGGCGGCGCGTCTCGAGGTCGCCGACCGTGCGTCGAAGGACGAGGAAGCTGGTCATCGAGCCGACGGCGTACGAGCACAGGTAGGCCACCACGAGCATGGGGGCGGTCCACTCGGCCGGCTGGCTCGTCACCAGCGCGATCGCCACCGCGACGTTGGTCGCCGAGACCGCGCACTGGATGAAGAAGACGGTGCGCGTGCGCTCCAGGGCGTAGAAGCCGCGGAGCATGAAGTAGTGGACGGTGAAGAACACCAGCGCCGGCCCGAACAGGGCTACCGTGGGCACGAACGACGCCGCGGAGGCGCTCCAGCCGTACATGAACGTCGTGAGGTCGCGTGCCAGCACCGGGAGCAGCGCCGCGAACGGCAGGACGAGCGCCAGGGCCGTACGCATCGTCGAGCCCACCGTGCTGCCCAGCTCGGGCAGCCGGCCCTCCGCGGCCAGGCGCGAGATGCGCGGCAGGATCGCGGTCGCGAGCGACACCGTCACGATCGAGTGCGGGACCATCATGATCAGCATGCCGGAGGAGTAGATCGTGTAGCCCGTGCCCTCGCCCGCCTCGGCGGTGCCGCTGGAGGCCAGGCGCACGACGACGAGGTACGCCAGCTGGGTGACGACCACGAACAGAACCGTCCACGACCCCAGCGACAGGGTGTGGCGGATCTCGGGGTCGCGGAAGTCGAACCGCGGCCGGTAGGTGAACCCCGCCCGGCGCAGGTAGGGCAGCAGCACGAGGAACTGCGCGGCGATGCCGAGGGTCGAGCCGAGGCCCAGCAGGACCTCGCGGCTCGTGTCGAGGGGCGCGTAGCGCTCCGGCCCCTCTCCGACCGGTCCCCACACGAGGAGGTAGGTCACGAGCATCGTGATCGAGATGACGTTGTTGGCGATCGGCGCCCACATCATCGGGCCGAAGCTCTCGCGCGCGTTGAGGATCTGCCCGACCAGCACGAACATGCCGTAGAAGAACACCTGCGGCAGGCACCACCGGGTCAGGTCGACCAGCGTCTGCAGGTGGGCCGCGCGGTCGGGCTCGAGGAACCGGCCGTCGAGGTAGACCGACAGCAGCTGTGGCGCGAACACCATCAGCAGCACCGTGACGGCGCCGAGGAACAGCGCGGACAACGTCACCACCCGACTGCCGTACGCCGCTCCTGCGTCGGGGTCGTCCTTGATCCTGCGCACGAGCTGGGGCACGAGCACGGCGTTGAAGACGCCTCCTGCGAGGAGGATGTAGACCATGTTCGGGATCGTGTTGGCGATCGAGAACAGGTCGGCGCGCAACACCGAGCCGAGGGCCACGACCAGCAGCGCCCCGCGCACGAAGCCCGAGAGCCGGGACACGATCGTCCCCGCCGCCATGACGGCGGAGGACCTCAGGATGCCGGCGTCACTCATCGGCGCCGCTCGCGGTGCCCGGGCGGCGACGGGCCCGGATCTGGCGCGACACCCGCAGCCCGATGGCCCCGAGCAGCAGCGCGCCGCCGGCGGCCATGATCACCCAGATGAGCCCGCTCACCTGGGCGGCGCGGATGGGGAGCTCGGCGGAGGAGCCGAGGGGGACGCCGTCGGGGGAGGTCACGCGCAGCTCGACGCGGTGGACACCGGCCCGGCGGGCGACGGCCTCGAAGCGGACGCTGGCGCGGGCGCGGGCGGCG
>JAJPEO010000089.1 GCA_021166815.1 Nocardioides sp. | reverse complement strand
TGTTCGCCGTCGCGAACACCGCGCTGATCAACATGCTGATGGCCAGCCGCCTTCTCTACGGCCTGGCCAACCAGGAGGTGCTGCCCCGCCCGCTCGGCAAGGTGTCGCCCCGCCGCCGTGCCCCGTGGGTCTCCATCCTGTTCACCACCACCCTCGCGCTGGGCCTGATCTACTACGTCGCCACCCGCTCGGACTCCCCGGTCGTGACCCAGCTCTCCACCACCACCGCACTGCTGCTGCTGGCGGTGTTCACCGTGGTCAACGTGGCTTGCCTGGTCCTGCGCAAGGACCGCACGGAGGGCTTCTTCCGCTCACCGGGCCCCACGCCGGTCCTCGGCGCCGTGCTGTCGATCGCCCTGATCGTCATCCCGTGGGGCGAGCGGGACCCCCTGGTCTACAAGGTCGCGGGCGGGATGATCGCGCTGGGCGTGGCCCTGTGGGCGCTCAACTGGATGGTCAACCGAGCCTTCTTCGCCAAGAAGACCGGCTTCCGCGACATCGAGCACATGGAGGACGACCTGACGCAGTGACGCCCGAGGGCCGGTCACGGTTCGGGCGGGCGACAGGGTCCGCCGTACCCTTGACGGGTGAGCACGTTCCCCAGCCTCGAGCAGCTGCACGCCCTCAAGCCCCTGCAGCAGCCGACCTATCCCGACCAGGCAGCGGTCGACGCCGCGGTCGGGCGACTCCGCACGGCGCCGCCGCTGGTGTTCGCGGGCGAGTGTGACGAGCTCAAGGACAAGATCGCCGCCGCCTCGCGCGGTGAGGCGTTCCTCCTCGCCGGGGGCGACTGCGCCGAGACGTTCGACGGCGTCACGGCCGACAACGTCCGCAACAAGCTGCGCGTGCTGCTGCAGATGGCGGTCGTCCTGACGTACGCCGCGTCCGTGCCGGTCGTGAAGGTCGGGCGCCTGGCGGGCCAGTACGCCAAGCCCCGCAGCGCCGACACCGAGACCCGCGACGGGGTCACCCTGCCGGCCTACCGCGGCGACGCGGTCAACGGCTTCGAGTTCACCCCCGAGTCGCGCATCCCCGACCCGCAGCGCCTCGTCGAGGTCTACCACGCCTCGGCTGCCACCTTGAACCTCGTGCGCGCCTTCGTGACCGGCGGCTACGCCGACCTGCGCCAGGTCCACACGTGGAACACCGACTTCGTGCGCAGCTCGGAGTTCGGCCAGCAGTACGAGCAGATGGCCGGCGAGATCGAGCGCGCCCTGACCTTCATGAAGGCCATCGGCGCCGACCCCGACGAGTTCCACCGCGTCGACTTCCACTCCAGCCACGAGGCATTGCTGCTCGAGTACGAGCACGCGATGACGCGCATCGACTCGCGCACCGACCAGCCCTACAACGTCTCGGGCCACATGGTCTGGATCGGCGAGCGCACGCGCCAGATCGACGGGGCCCACGTGGAGTACTTCCGCCACATCCGCAACCCCATCGGGGTCAAGCTCGGTCCCACGGCGACCGCCGACGACGCCCTGGCGCTGGCCGGGCGGCTCAACCCCGGCAACGAGCCCGGCCGCCTCACGTTCATCACCCGCTTCGGTGCGGAGCGGGTGCGCGAAGGCCTTGCCCCGCTGGTCGAGAAGGTCACCGCCGAGGGCGTCAGCGTGACGTGGGTGAGCGACCCGATGCACGGCAACACCTTCGAGACGTCCTCGGGCTACAAGACCCGCCGCTTCGACGACGTGCTCGACGAGATCCAGGGCTTCTTCGACGTGCACCGCTCCCTGGGCACCGTGCCCGGCGGCATGATGGTCGAGATGACCGGTGACGACGTCACCGAGATCATCGGTGGCGGCGAGGCCATCGACGAGGCCGGCCTGGCGCACCGCTACGAGTCGGTCGTCGACCCGCGCCTGAACCGCGTGCAGTCCCTCGAGCTCGCGTTCCGCGTCGCGGACATGCTGCGCAAGGCCTGAGCCGGTCACTGCCCCGGGCGCACCCGGGTGGGTTAGGTTCGCAGGCGTGATCGACCTGCGCTCCGACACCCTCACGCGACCCACCGACGCGATGCGTGCCGCGATGGCGCGCGCCGAGGTGGGGGACGACGTCTACGGCGAGGACCCCACGGTGCTCGACCTGCAGGAGCGGGTGGCCGGCCTGTTCGGTCACGAGGCGGCACTCTTCACGCCCACGGGCTCCCTGGCCAACGTGCTGGCCGTCGGCGCGGTCGTGGCGCCGGGGCAGGAGGTCCTGTGCGAGGCCTCGGCGCACATTGCGCGGGCCGAGCTGGGGGCGCACGGCGCGGTGAACGGGGTGACGATGCGTACGTGGTCGTCGCCGGCCGGGCAGGTCGACCTGGCGGCCGTGAGCGCCCTGTTCGCTCCCGACCTCGGCCCCTTCTTCGTGCCCACGGCGGCGGTGTCGGTCGAGAACACCCACAACTTCGCCGGGGGAGCGGTCGTGCCGTACGCCGACCTCGTGGCGCTGAGGACGTGGGCCGACGAGGTGGGCACCCGGATCCACCTCGACGGGGCACGCATCTGGAACGCCCACGTCGCCACCGGCACCCCCCTGGCCGACTACGGCCGCGTCGCGGACGTCATGGCGGTGTGCCTGTCGAAGGGGCTCGGCGCCCCGATCGGGTCGCTGGTGCTGGGGCCGGCCGACGTCATCGCCGAGGCGCGCGTGCGGCGCAAGCGGCTGGGTGCGGGGATGCGCCAGGTCGGCGTACTGGCGGCTGCGGGACTGCACGCGCTCGACCACCACGTCGAGCGGCTCGCCGAGGACCACGCCCACGCCCGCATCCTGGCCGAGGCGGTCGGTGTCGACCCGGCCGTGGTGGACACCAACATCGTGGTCGTCGACCGCGACGACGCCGCGGCCTTCGTGGCAGCGGCACAGGAGAAGGGCGTGCGGATCGCGACCGTCGGCCCGCGGACCGTGCGGTTGGTGACCCACCTCGACGTCACGCGTGAGGACGCGGAGCGTGCAGCCGTCGTGCTGGGACGCCTCGTCTCCAGCCGAGCCTGACCACCTCGTCGCCGAGGTGGGCGGTCAGCGGATCCGCCGGCCCAGGACCACGACGTCGCTGATGGCGGTGTAGTCGCGCCCGAGGCTGCCCGGGCCGGGCTCGCTCACGGACTCCAGGGTCAGGCGTACCTCGCTGGAGGCCGTGGCGACGATCCTGCGCGTCTGCGGCACCCGGTGGTCGACCAGCGTCTGCCGGCTGCTGGACCCGTCCTCGAAGGTCCACGTCACGACCTCGACCCTGCGGTTGTGGGGATACCAGTCGACGCCGCCGACCTGCTTGGCGTAGCCGTTGACGAGCCCCACCTCGACGATGGCGAACCCGGGCCGCACCCGGAGGGTGATCTCGCGTCCGGTGCCGTCGCCGGGCATCCGCCAGGCGGTGCGCGGGTCGCCGTCGAGCAGGTTGTCGGCCTCGTAGTCGACGACCTCCCCGTCGAGGTCGGTGGTCGCAGGGGCCGTGGCCGGGACCGTCACGACGGCGGAGCGGGCCAGGTTGCGCACCTTCCTGCCCAGGTCAGCGCTCGCGGTCGGGGAGTCCTCGGGGTCCGGCTCGGGCTCCTCGGAGGTCGGGCCCGACTCCGTGCGTCCCGGGTCGGGACCGGGGTCGGGGTCGCCGCCGAGGCACGACGCGAGCACCGTCAGCAGCACGAGCACGGCGACCGCCGCGCCGATCCACGCCAGCCAGGAGCGACCGGCGAGGAGGTCGTCGTCGGCGTCGGGCACACCACCGGCGTCCGCGCTCTGCTGGTGGGCCTCGAGAGCGAGGAGCTCGTCGTCCGGATCCACCGGCGCGCCGACCGGGTGGCCGCAGTTCAGGCAGAAGCGGCCGACGCCGAGGTCGGCACCGCACCGGGCGCAGGTGTCCACCGCTCCACCCTAGGCAGAGGTGACGACCTCACACCGCGATGTGCGGAACTTCGCCCTCCACCGCCCGCCGCGGGGCGAGCTCGACGCTCAGCATGGCCACGAGCACGAGTCCGCCACCGAGCAGGAGCCGCGACGTGAGCTGCTCCCCGCCGAGCCAGACCGCGAACAGGGAGGCGAACACCGGCTCCATGCTCATGATGATGGCGCTGCGCGTGGGTGGTAGGTGGGCCTGTGCCCACGTCTGGGCGAAGAGCGCGAGCGCTCCCACGATGATCGCCATGTAGAGCACCGACACCCAGTCCCCGGTGGTCTGTGGCAGCACCACCCCGTCCGGGAGCGTCGCGACCGTGCACAGGGCGGCGATCACGATGATCTGCAGGATCGTCATGCCGAGGGCGTGGGCCGGCGTGGACCAAGCGCCCAGCCCGACGATGTGCAGCGCGTAGAGGATGGCGGACAGGAAGGTGATGAACTCGCCGTAGCCGATGCTGAAGCCGTTGAGCGTCAGCACGCCCAGGCCGATCGTGGCCAGCGCCACGGCGGCCCAGGTGATCGCCGGGATGCGGGTGCGCAGGATGGCGGCGGCGAGCAGGGGGGTGCACACCACGTAGAGCCCCGTCACGAACCCGCTCACGCTGGCAGCGGTGTGCGCCAGGCCGGCCGTCTGGAGGATCTGGGCGAAGCCGTAGAGCACTCCCAGCACGATCGCGTGCTTGCGCACGGTGGGGGAGAGGCGCCCAATCGCACGGGGCGCCACCAGCAGCAGCACCGCCGACGCGATCGTGAACCGCACGGCCAGGAAGTCCAGCGTGGGGACCCGCTCCAGCAGGTCCTTGATCAGGAAGAAGGTCGATCCCCAGCAGGCCGCGAGCACGAGCAGCGCTGCGGCCGCCAGGACGGTCGTACGCCGCTCACCCATGGTCGTGACGATCGCGCACGGCCTGGTCGCGCAGGCGCCGCAGCACCTCCCAGTCGCTGCTGTCGGCGTCGCGGGAGTCCGGGGTCTCCAGGATGAACGGCACGCCGTCCAGGCCGGGGTGGGCGAAGAGCTCGGCGAAGGCACCCTCGCCGATGTGGCCATGGCCGATGCGCTGGTGACGGTCCTTGAAGGCTCCCCGGACGTCCATCGAGTCGTTGGCATGGACCAGTCGTAGGCGCCCCGGTCCGCCGATCTCGAGGATGCGGTCGACGGTCGCGGACGCGCCACCGGGCTCGTCGAGCGGGGCCCCGGCCGCGAAGACGTGACAGGTGTCGAGGCAGATCCCGGCCTTCGGGTGGTCGTCCAGGGCGGCGAGGTAGGGGACCAGGTCCTCCACGCCCGCACACAGCGACCGGCCCTGGCCCGCGGTGGGCTCGAGCAGCAGCCAGGGGGCGGACTCCTCGGAGATCGCGTCGAGCACCGGCAGCAGGCCGTCGCGGACGCGGGCCATGGCCGCGGCGAGCAGCCCCGGGTCGCCCGAGGCGTCGACGTACGAGCCGGTGTGGACGACCACTCCCTCGGCGCCGATCTCGGCGGCGCGGCGCAGGTTGTGGGCGACGACGGCGACGGAGCTGGCGTACGTCTTCTCCGTGGGGGAGCCCAGGTTGACCAGGTAGGGAGCGTGGATGAAGACGCGCAGGCCCCGCCGCTCGCACTCCTCGCGGAAGGCCCGGTCCTCCGCCGGGTCGCCCGCGGACAGGGCCCACCCGCGGGGGTTGCCGATGAACACCTGGATCGCCTCGCACCCGAGCGCCTCGGCGTGGGCCAGGGCGCCCTTCACGAGGCCGCCGCCGACGAGGACATGGGTGCCGATGGGGTTGTGCACGAGGGCCATCAGATCAGGTACAGGGTGATGGTGCTGCCCTTGGGGGCCATGGTGCCGGCGGGCGGGTCGCTGTTGTAGACGAAGCCCAGTCCCAGCCAGCTGTCGGACTGCTCGGTGACCACGCGGAAGCCGAGGGCCTCCAGCTCCTGGGTCGCGGCGTCCACGCCCTTGGCGCGCACCGAGGGGACCTCGATGAGCTCGGGGCCCTGGGAGACCACGAAGGAGACGGTGTCCCCACGATGGAGCGTGCCGGTCGCGGGGTCCTGGGAGATCACCACGCCCTCGGGCACGGTGTCGCTGAACTCCTGGGCGGACACCGCGACGACGAGCCCGCGCTTCTCCAGCGCGGCCCGGGCGCGCTCGAACGGCTTGCCCGTCCAGTCCTCGAGCTCGATGGGCTTGCGCCCCCTGCTGAGCACCAGGTCGACGGTGGCGCCGGGCTTGAGGACGGTGCCGGCCTTGGGGGTCGTACGGATGACCTGGCCGGCCGGCACGGTCTCGTGCCACGTCTCCACGGACTTGCCGAAGGCCAGGTTGGTGGCGGCGAGGGCGTCCTGCGCCTCGTCCTCGGTCTTGCCCCGCAGGGAGGGGACCTCGTAGCGCTCGGGGCCCAGGGAGAGCACGAGCGTCACGGTGCCGCCGTCGAGGACCTTGCCGCCCGGGCCGGGGTCGGTGGAGATGACCAGGCCCGCCTTGACGTTCTCGGAGTAGGCCGGGGTGCCGACGCGGGCCTCCAGGCCTGCCTGCTCGAGGCGAGACGCCGCCGCGGCCTCGTCGAGCCCCAGCACGCCGGGGGTCGTGGTGTAGCGGGCCCAGCCGAACCACCAGGCGCCGACGCCGATGCCGACGGCCAGGAGCAGCGCCAGCACCATGGCGAGCAGCCCGCGGCGCGAGCGACGTGGACCCGTGGGGGCGACGGCGGTCACCCTGCTGGGCGCGCGGGGTGAGCGCGCCGGGCTCTCGGGCACGGCGGCAGCGGTGGGGACGAGGTGACGCTCGATCGCGGTCGTGCGGTCGACCGCACCGTCGTCGACCAGGCCGGAGTCCTCGGGCGCGACCTCGGTGAGCAGGGCCAGGGCGGCTGCGTCGAAGGACTGCGTGGTGTCGTGGTCGTCGGTGTCCACCGGAACCGCACGGGGAGCCAGGTCGGCGGTGAGCTCGGGAT
>JAJPEO010000050.1 GCA_021166815.1 Nocardioides sp. | reverse complement strand
CTGGCGAAGAAGGTCACCGCGATCGCGTACGAGACCGTGCAGCTGCGCTCCGGTGCCCTGCCGCTGCTCTACCCGATGTCGGAGGTGGCCGGGTGCCTCGCGCCCCAGGTCGGCGCGCACGCGCTGATGAAGGCGCAGGGCGGCCGCGGCGTGCTGATGGGCGGGGTGGGCGGTGTCGCCAGCGCCAAGGTCGTCGTGCTCGGTGCCGGAGTGGCGGGGCAGAACGCCGCCAACATCGCCATGGGCATGGGCGCCGACGTGACCCTGCTCGACACCGACCTCGACAAGCTGCGCATGTCGTTCTGGCGCTACCAGAACCGCGTCCACGGCCTGGCGTCCTCCCGCCTCGCCATCGAGCAGCAGGTCCTCGAGGCCGACCTCGTCATCGGCGCCGTGCTGGTCCCCGGTGCAGCCGCCCCCAAGCTCGTCTCCAACGAGCTGGTGTCGCGGATGAAGCCGGGCTCGGTCCTGGTCGACATCGCCGTGGACCAGGGTGGCTGCTTCGAGGACACCCGCCCGACCACGCACGCCGACCCGACCTTCCCGGTGCACGGGTCGACGTTCTACTGCGTGGCCAACATGCCCGGCGCGGTGCCGACGACGTCGACGTACGCCCTCACCAACGCGACGATGCCCTACATCGTCGCGCTCGCCGACAGCGGCTGGCGCGACGCGTGCAGCGCCGACCCGGCCCTGCTGCTGGGGCTCAACACGCACGCCGGCGTGCTGACCAACGCCCCCGTGGGTCGCGCCGTGGGCATCGAGGCCACCGAGCCGGAGGCGGCACTGGCCTAGCTCGTCGGCGCAGGCCGGGCCATCCGTGGGGGTGGTGCAGCCGCGGCGAGCCCCTGCGAGGGTCGGGGGATGGCTGCAGACATCACGATCGGCTACTTCCTGTCCACCGAGGAGTACACGCCCGCCGAGCTGGTCGAGCAGGCCCGGCTCGCGGAGGAGCACGGCTTCGACGCGCTCTGGATCTCCGACCACTTCCACCCGTGGAACGACGAGCAGGGCCAGAGCCCGTTCGTGTGGTCGGTGATCGGAGCGGTCTCCCAGGTGTGCGACCTGCCCGTGACCACGGCGGTGACCTGTCCGACGTACCGCATCAACCCGGTCGTCGTCGCCCAGGCCGCGGCGACCAGCGCGGTGCTGCTGGACGGGCGCTTCACCCTGGGGGTCGGCACCGGCGAGGCCCTCAACGAGCACGTGCTCGGACAGCCGTGGGAGAGCGTCGACGTACGGCTCGAACGCCTCGAGGAGGCCGTGGGGCTCATCCGCCGGCTGTGGGAGGGCGAGTTCGTCAACCACCGTGGTCGCCACTACACCGCCGACAACGCGCGCATCTACACGCTGCCCGAGACGCCGCCGGACATCTACATGTCCGGGTTCGGCCCGGAGTCCACCGACGTGGCGGCGCGGATCGCCGACGGGTGGATCACCACCTCGCCCGCCGAGGACCTGCTGGCGCGCTTCCGCGAGGGCAGTGGCGGCAAACCCGCCCAGATCGGGCAGAAGGTGGCCTGGGCCCCGACCCGGGACGAGGGCGTCGACGAGGCGCACCGGCTCTGGTCGACCTCGGGCCTGCCCGGCGAGCTGGCGCAGGTGCTGCCATCGCCGCGCCACTTCGAGCAGGCAGCCGACCTCGTCACCCGCGACATGACCGCCGACTCGGTGGTCGCCGGGCCTGACGCCGCCGACCACGTCGAAGGCCTGCGCCCCGCGATCGAGGCCGGGTTCGAGGAGCTGTACGTCGCCAACATGGGCCGCCACTACGCGGAGATGATCCGGCAGTACGGCGCCGAGGTGCTGCCCGAGCTGCGCCGCCTCGCCGCCTCGCGGGGCTGAGTCCAGCTAGAGGCGGAACACCGTCTTCACCATGTCGTCGCCCTTGTCGCGGAAGGTCCGGTAGGCCCACGGCGCCTGCTCGAGGGGCAGGCTGTGGGTCGCGAACCCCTCGACGCCGAGGACGTCGTCGTCCTGGTCCAGCAGGGCGAGGATGTCGTCGCTCCAGCGCCGCACGTTGGCCTGCCCCATGCGCAGCTGAACCTGCTTGTCGAACATCTGCATCATCGGCAGCGGGTCGGCCATGCCGCCGTACACGCCGACGACGGACACCGTGCCGCCGCGGCGCACGCAGTCGATCGCCTGGTGCAGCGCCTCCAGGCGGTCCACGCCGACCCTCGTCATGACGACGTCCTGGAGCTTTTCGGGCAGGACCTGCAGCGCCCGCTGGGCGGTCTCGGCCGCGCGTGACCCGTGGGCCTCCATGCCGACGGCATCGATCACCGCGTCGGCGCCCCGACCGTCGGTCATGGCCCACACCTCCTCGGCGAGGTGCGAGCCGCCGCCGGTGGCCTCCAGGTGGATCACCTCGACACCGCGCTGCGCCACCCGCGCCAACCGCTCGGGGACGAGGTCGACGCCGATGACCCGTACGCCGCGCATGGCCGCGATCCGGCAGGCCATGTCGCCGATCGGCCCGAGCCCGAGCACCAGCACCGTGTCGCCGGCACGGACGTCGGCGTACTCGACCGCCTGCCAGGCCGTCGGCAGCACGTCGGAGAGGAAGAGCCACCGGTCGTCGGGCGGGCCGTGGGGGACGCGGATGGGCAGGTGGTCCGCGAAGGGGACGCGCAGCGCCTCGGCCTGTCCGCCGGGCACCTGTCCGTAGAGCCTGCTGTAGCCGAAGAGGCTGGCTCCCGTGCCGTGCTCGTGGTTCTGGGTGCGCTCGCACTGGCTCTGGAGGCCCTGGCTGCACATCCAGCAGGTCCCGCAGGCCACGTTGAACGGCACCACGACCCGGTCGCCGACGGCGAGGTCGAGCACGTCGGACCCGATGGCCTCCACGACGCCCATCGCCTCGTGGCCGACGACGTCGCCCGGCGACATGAAGGGGGTGAGCGGGTCGTACAGGTGCAGGTCGGACCCGCACAGGCCGGTCGAGGTGACGCGGACGACGGCATCGGTGGACTGCTCGATCCGGGGGTCGGGCACGTCGATGACCAGCATGTCACGACGGCCCTGCCAGGTGACGGCTCGCATGGCTGGCTCTTTCGTCAGGAGGCGTTGCCCTCCTGTACCCCTCACGGCCCACGTCATGCGCGCGAACACCCGTGGGCTGGACCGTTCAGGTCATAAAATCAGGCCCGCCCCGAGGCGGTGATCAGGAGGGAAGATGTCCGAGTCCATGAGGCTGGCCGAGTTCTTCGCGCGGCTCAGCACCGACCTCTCGGGTGCCGACGGCACCGAGATCTTCGACGACATCGCCCGCCGCGCGCTCGAGGTGGTCCACGACGCCGACCACTGCACCATCACGCTGCGCCCCCGCGGTGCCGGGCGGTCGGCCACGCTCGAGACGGCGGCCGCGACCTCCGACGTCGCGGCCCGGTCCGACGCCCTGCAGGCCGAGCTGCAGGAGGGCCCCTGCTACGAGGCGGCCTTCGAGGTCCAGGACTTCGTGGTCTCCGACCTGGTCACCGAGACCCGCTGGCCCCGGTGGGCGGCCTCGGCGAGCGAGCTGGGGATCCGCTCGCTCTAC
Organism: Nocardioides sp.; assembly: GCA_021166815.1. GTDB lineage: Bacteria > Actinomycetota > Actinomycetes > Propionibacteriales > Nocardioidaceae > Nocardioides. Next base: position 5,823 of record JAJPEO010000050.1, on the reverse strand, counting down.
GCTGTCGCGATCCGCGGCGGGGACGGCGTGGTCGGTGCCCTCAACTTCCTCGCCGACCGGCCGCGAGCCTTCGACGACCCCGACGACCGGTCGCTCGCCGACGTCTTCGCCAGCCACGCCAACAACGCGATGCACAGCTCCCGCCTCGTCGAGGGGCTCCGTACGGCACTCGAGAGCCGCCACGCGATCGGCATGGCCCAGGGCGTCATCGCCACCCGCTACGGCATCACCTACGAGCAGGCCTTCGACGTGTTGCACCGCCTGTCCAACGACACCAACACCAAGCTCCGCGAGGTGGCCCAGGACGTGCTCGCCGCCCGAGGCCTCCCCGAGGACTAGCGCCGGGTCAGGCAGAGAGCCCGTCGGCCTGCTGTCCGTGCAGCGAGCTCAGGACCCAGGCCACGGCCTGGGGTCGGGTGGTGACACCCATCTTGCGATAGGCCGTGCGGATGTAGGACTTCACGGTGTTGAGGCTCAGGTGCGTGAGCTCGGCGATCTCGGCGTTGCCGATGCCGGTCGCGATCAGCTCGGCGATCTGCTGCTCGCGGCGGGTGAGGCCGACCCGGGTCGCGACGTCGTCCGCGGCAGAGCGCGGGCGCAGCACCACGACGTCGCCCGCGACGATGCGGTGCAGGGACTGCGCGAGCGTGCTCGCGGGCAGCGACTTGGGCAGGAAGCCACGGGCGCCCGCGGCCAGCGCGACCCGCACGTCGCCCATGCTCCGGTGGCTGCTGAAGAGGACCACCCGCCCCGTCTGCGGGTGCTCGACGAGGCTCCGCACCGCGTCGACCGTCAGGGGCAGCTCGGTGTCGAACAGGGTCACGTCGGCGGGCGGGGTCACGCCCGGCTGCGGAGCGGCGCCGAGGGCGATGTCGTCGTACGGCGTCAGCAGGGCGGTGAGCCCGGCACGGGTCAGCTCGCTGCGCTCCAGCAGGGCAACCCGGATCGGCCGGACGGGAGCCGCGGCGGAGGACGTGCGCTGACCCAGGATCGCGGGGAGGGTGTCAGGGGCCCTGCGCGCCCGGGTCGGCGGCAGGTCGGTGGAGATCGTCATTTCGCACCAGTACCCGATCGTGACCGATCCATCCGCAGGGAGGGGCGAGTCGTTGCCACCCCCCGGGCGCGGCCGCCGGTCATGCGGCCGCGCCCATCGAGGTCCGGAGGCGGGTGAAGATCGTGCTCAGCCAGCGCGAGACCTGCGTCTGGTTGACCCCGAGCTCGGCTCCGATCTCCACCTGGGTGCGGTCCTCGAAGAAGCGCAGGTAGAGGATCCGCTGCTCGCGGTTGCTGAGCAGGTGGACGTGCTGGGACAGCATGGCGCGCGCCTCGGCGGCCACGGTGTCGTCGACGGGGTCGGGCATCACGTCGCCCCGCGAGGTCGTCGAGTCGGCCACCGGCTCGTCGAGGGAGGTCGGGAACATGCCGCCGAAGGCGGCCACCGCCTCGTCGTACTCGCCTGAGCCGACGTCGAGCACGTCCTGCATCTCCTGGGCCCCGGGCTGGCGGCCCAGCTGCGTGGCGAGCTCGTCGCTGGTGCGGTTGATGGCCCACTGCAGCTCCTGGAGCCGGCGTGGAGGACGTACGGACCACGCGACGTCGCGGAAGTAGCGCAGCACCTCGCCGCGGATGGTGGGGACGGCGTAGCTGAGCAGGTCGCGGTCCTGGGCGACGTCGAAGCGTGAGACGGCCTTGACGAGGCCCTCGCACGCGACCTGCTCGAGGTCCTCGAGCGGGACCCCGCGGGCGCGGTAGCGGGCTGCGACGGCGTGGGCGACGCGCATGTTGAGCACGACCACCTCGTCGAGGAGGCGCGCGTGCTCCGCCTCGTCGACGGTGTCGGCGATCTCGTGCAGCAGGGTGCGGGTGAGGTTGGCGCGCTCGTCGTGGGACATTCCCTGCGCGGCGCTGGGGCTGGTCGGGATGTGGTGCATGTGAAACCGTCCTCCGAGGGGACGGACCACTTGCCGTGGGCTCCAGCAAGCGTGGATCGTCGACGCTACGCGGACCAGCCCCCGGGTGGCCAGCGACGTACCCCCCAAGGGCGGTGCCTCGGGCGGGGCGCCGATCAGGTCTCCGAGACGGGCTCCTCGCGCTCCGGCACGAGGCGCTCCTCGTCGGGGTGGGCCGGGTCGGCCTCGTCGAGCGGTGCCTCCGTGTCGACGTCGAGCTCGTCGACCACAGCCTCGGCGTCGACCTCGTGCTCGTCGATCGAGGGCCCGGGGTTCGTGGGGGAGGTCATGGCTGTCTCCTCTCGTCGCGGTGCTGTGCCACCAGTATCCCCCGGGCCTGGGCGCGCGCCTCAGGAGCCGAGCCAGAACGGCGGCTCGAGGTCGGTGCCCCGGCGGGGCGCCACCGCCTGCTCGACCGAGCCGTCCAGGCCCAGTCGCACGACCTGCCAGGCCTGGTCGGCCGGGGTGTGGACCACTGCGAGCGCGTGCGCCGCGTCCTCCCAGCGCCAGTCGAAGAACACCCCGTCCTCGACCTCGTACTGCACCTGCGCCCCACCGGTGCCGGCGTCCAGGATCGCGAGGGTGCCCTGGCCCATCCCGTCGAGGTACGCGTCCGTGGCGAGCACCCAGGCGCCGTCGGGCGAGAAGCGGTCGACGGTGAAGTCGCACGTACGCCACTCCTCGCGCCCGCCGCGGAGGACACCTCCGCACGAGCCGGGCTCCATGTCGTCGTAGGTCAACGTCGCCGTCACGCGCTCACCGAGGCTGTCGTTGACCCCCAGGACGTCCAGGGGGCCGGTGACCGAGCCGTCGGGAGCGATCCGGCTGGCGGCGCGCTCCGCGCCCTCGGGGGTGAACCACGCGCCATCGGCGTCGACGCTGAGCAGCTGCGCGTTGCCCTCGGTGTCGAACGTCGTCTGCCCGCCCGCGCCGGCCCACACGATGCGGCCCTGGCGGTCGACCCAGGCGCCCACGGTGCCGGCGTCGTCGGTCATCGGCGCCATGAGGGCGCCGTACGACGCGAGCACGCTGCCGTCGGTCCCGATCTCGTCGACCGTGCCCAGGCCCGTGTCCGGGTCGGAGCGGAAGGCCAGGACCCGGCTCGCCACCACGCTCAGCGCCCGGTAGCCGGGCTCGGCCTGCGCCATCGTGCCGCCGGGCAGGTGCAAGGTGCCGTCGGCCTCCAGCCAGGCGATCCCCGGTGCATCGCCCGGCGCCGCGCCGGTGGTGACGGTGACGGGCTCGGTCACCGGCGGCGGCACCGGCGAGGGTCCCGGGGAGGCGACCGCGATGTCACGGCTGCGGTCGGGGTCGCCGTCGAGCACGCCGGTGGCCGAGAGGCCGAGGGGCGCGATGACGGCCAGGGCGGCCGCCACGCCGGCGGCGCTGACGGCGATCCGGCGTCGCCGGATGCCGCGGGCGCGGTGGCGCACGGCATCGAGGGACTGGGGCGCCACGGGGGCGGTGGATGCGCGGCGCTCCAGGGCGCCGGCGAGCTGCTGCTCGAAGTCGGTGCTCATCGTCAGCCGTCCTCTCCGGTGGCGAGACTGCGGGGGGTGCGGCCGCGGAGGCTGGCCAGGGCCTTGCTGGCCTGCGACTTGACCGTGCCGGGGGAGACGCCGAGCACGTCGGCGATCTCGGCCTCGCTGAGCTGCTCGTAGTAGCGCAGCACGATGACGCTGCGCTGTCGCGGAGGCAGTGACTGCACGAGCTGCCACAGCTCGGCGTTGCCGCCGTCGTCGTAGGTGTCGAGCACGGGGGAGTCGGGCAGCGTGTCGCTCACCCTCTCGCGCCGTCGCCAGGGCCTGCGCCACGAGGAGTTGTGCTCGTTGACGAGGATACGGCGTACGTAGCCGTCCAGCGCGCCGCGCTCCTCGACGCGGTTCCACGCGAGGTAGAGCTTGGCGAACGCCACCTGGACCAGGTCCTCGGCGGAGGCCGTGTCGCCCGTCAGGACGTACGCCAGCCGCAGCATGGCCGGTTGCCGTGCAGTCATGTAGTGGGTGAAGTCCTCGTCCTTGCTCACGATGGGTCGAGTCTCCCCCAGGATCGTCGTTGCTGACATCGCTTCCTCCTGGTCTGCCCACAGGACGCGAACCGGGCCGATCAGGTTGCCTCGGGTCAGCGGGTCATGCGAAGCACCAGCTTCACGGCCTCCTGGGTCCACAGCACCGCCGAGGCCAGGGTCGCGCACAGCAGCCACTGCGCGAGGGTGAGGCTCGTCGTGGAGAAGGCGCGCTGCAGGGGCGCCAGGTGCACCACCGCGACCTGCGCGAGCAGCCCGAACCCCACGGCGACCCACAGCCACGGGTTCAGGAAGAGGCCGTGGAAGGCGCTCGCGGTCCTGGAGCGGGCGCAGAACGCGTTGACCAGCTGGGCCAGGACGAGCGTGGTGAACGCGGCGGTGCGCGCCGTCTCGATGGACGACGTGCCCTCCACGAGCCCACCCGGGAGGAACAGGTCGTACGCCGCCAGCGTCACAGCCCCCATCACCACGCCCACCCAGGCGATGCGGGCCCAGGTGCGCGCGTCGAGGATGCGCGCGTCCCGGGGACGGGGCGGCACCGCCATCACGTCGTCGATCTCGGGGTCGACGCCCATCGCCAGCGCCGGTGCAGAGTCGGTGACGAGGTTGATCCACAGGATCTGGGTCGCGAGCAGCGGCGCCACGACCGCGCCCTCGGCGTCGGTCAGCCCGATCCTGCTCGCGAGCAGCACGCCGAGGAAGACGGTGACGACCTCGCCGAGGTTGGAGGAGAGCAGGTAGCGCAGGAACTTGCTGATGTTGGCGTAGATGACCCGGCCCTGGCGGACGGCGGCGACGATCGTGGCGAAGTTGTCGTCGCCCAGGATCATCCGCGACGCGTCCTTGGTCACCTCGGTGCCGGTGATGCCCATCGCGACGCCGATGTCGGCCGACTTCAGTGCCGGGGCGTCGTTGACCCCGTCGCCGGTCATCGCGACCGTGTGGCCGTCGGCCTGCAGCGTGTCCACGATGTGCATCTTGTGCCGGGGCGCCACCCGGGCGAAGACGTTGGTGGTGCGCAGCACCTCCGCGAAACCCGCCTCGTCGAGCTCGTCCAGCTCGTGGCCGGTCAGGACGCGGCCGTCGGGCTCGGTGATGCCGAGGTCGCTGGCGATGCGGCGCGCGGTGACCGGGTGGTCGCCGGTGATCATGATCGGCCGGATGCCGGCGGCACGGGCCTCGTGGACCGCCGCCCCCGCCTCCTCACGCGGTGGGTCCATGATCCCGACCACGCCCACGAACACCAGGTCGTGCTCGCACCCCGCGTGCCCCTCGGCGGTGGGCGTGAGCTCGCCGGGGTCGAGGACGCGATACGCCACCCCGAGCGTGCGGTGGCCCTCCGCCGACAGCTCCTCGATGGCGGCGTCCAGCCGCGCGCGGCGTACGTCGTCGAGGGGCACCGCGGCGTCCCCGACGCGCAGGTGCGTGCTGTGGGTGAGCAGGACGTCGGGCGCGCCCTTGCTGTAGATGCGGTCCTCGTCGCGGCCGTGGTGGTGGGTGAGGACCGACATCATCTTGCGCTCGGAGGTGAACGGCACCTCGCCGCTGCGCTCGTACGCCGCGACCCGCACCGGCACCTCGGCCATCTTGTGGTGCGCGACGAGGAAGGCCGCCTCGGTCGGGTCGCCGTGCACCTGCCACTGCTCGCCCTCGCGCGTCAGCTGGGCGTTGTTGGCCAGCGTGCCGCCGATGAGCAGCACGCGCGCCTCCGAGAGGGCCGCGTCGGCGTCGGTCGGCGTACCGTCCAGCGCCACCGGCTCGATCACCGACTCGCCCTCGGGGATGTAGCCGGTGCCCGACACCGCGACGCGGCCGGACGCGGTGACCACGCGGCGCAAAGTCATCTCG
>JAJPEO010000035.1 GCA_021166815.1 Nocardioides sp. | reverse complement strand
GGTCACGGACGCCTCGAGCACGGGGAGCGTGGTCCACGGGGACCTGCACTACGCGAACGTCCTGCAGGGCCGGGGCGGGGAGTGGCTGGCGATCGACCCGAAGCCGATGGACGGCGACCCGCACTACGAGGTGGGGCCGATGTTGTGGAACCGCATGGAGGAGCTGGGCGGCCCGACGGGCGTGGGGACGGTGCGCGACGGGGTGCGCCGTCGCTTCCACACCCTTGTCGACGGGGCCGGCCTGGACGAGGACCGCGCGCGCGACTGGGCGGTGGTGCGGGCGGTGCTCAACGCGAGCTGGAGCGTGCTGGACGCCCGGCGGGACGGGCGGGCGCTGAGCGCGGGGGAGTCGGCCTGGGTCACCCGCTGCATCACCGTGGCGAAGGCCGTCCAGGGGTGAGCGACGTCACCCTGGGCGGAAAAAAGCGGGTACCGGATGTCCAAACATCGAGTTACCTACCTACGGGTAACGGTAGTGATCTAGGTTACTTGTGCAGGAGTCAGCCCCCGTGGCGCCACGGCGCCCACGTTCTCGACCGAATGAGCAGGTAAAGATGCCCAGCAACGACTTGAGCTTCCTGGACAACATGCCGGCCAACGTGGCCGTGCAGTTCTTCGACCGGGTGGCAGCGACCCCCGATCGAGAGGCGTTCCGTTTCCCCCGTGGTGAGGCGTGGGAGTCCGTCACCTGGCAGCAGGCCGGGGACCTGGTGGAGGCCTACGCCGCCGGTCTCATCGCGCTGGGCATCAAGCCCGAGGAGCGCGTCGGCATCGCCTCGGGCACTCGCTACGAGTGGATCCTCGCGGACCTGGCGGTCATGTGCGCCGGTGGCGCGACCACCACGGTGTACCCCACGACCAACGCCGAGGACACCACCTACATCCTGTCCGACTCCGAGAGCCGCGTGGTCTTCGCCGAGGACGACGAGCAGATCAAGAAGCTCACCGACAACAAGTCCGAGCTGCCCCACGTCGTCAAGGTCGTCACCTTCGAGGGCAAGACCGACGGCGACTGGATCATCGGCCTGGACGAGCTGGCCGCGCTGGGCAAGGACCTGCTGGCCCAGCAGCCCGACGTCGTGCGCAACATCGCCAAGGCCATCGCCCCCGACGCGCTGGCCACCCTGATCTACACCTCGGGCACCACCGGCCGCCCCAAGGGCGTGCGACTGCGCCACAGCTCGTGGGTCTACGAGGGCGAGGCGATCAAGGCCGAGGGCATCCTCTCCGAGGACGACCTGGAGTTCCGCTGGCTCCCGCTGGCCCACTCCTTCGGCAAGGTGCTGATGTCGGTGCAGATGGCCATCGGCTTCCCGGCCGCGATCGACGGCCGCGTCGAGAAGATCGTCGACAACCTGGGCGTGGTCAAGCCGACGTTCATGGGTGCCGCGCCGCGCATCTTCGAGAAGGCCTACAGCAAGATCGTGATGATGCAGGCGGCCGAGGGCGGTGCGAAGGAGAAGATCTTCAACGCCGCGTTCGCCACCGGCCTGGAGGTCGAGCGTCGCCGGAAGGAGGGCGAGTCGGTCCCGTTCGGCATGAAGATCAAGCACGGCCTGTTCGACAAGCTGGTCTACAGCAAGATCCGTGACCGCTTCGGTGGACGCGTGCGCTTCTTCATCTCCGGTGCCGCGGCGCTCAACCGCGACATCGCGGAGTGGTTCGGCGTGGCCGGCATCCAGATCCTCGAGGGCTACGGCCTCACCGAGAGCTCGGCCGGCACCTTCGTCAACCTCCCCCACCAGAACAAGTTCGGCACCGTCGGCCCGGCCTTCCCGGGCACCGAGGTCAAGCTGGGCGAGAACGACGAGGTCCTCATCAAGGGCCCCGGCGTCATGGACGGCTACCACAACCTGCCCGAGGAGACCGCCAAGTCCCTCGACGCCGACGGCTGGCTGCACACGGGCGACAAGGGCGCCATCGACGAGGACGGCCACCTGCGCATCACCGGCCGCATCAAGGAGCTCTTCAAGACCTCCGGGGGCAAGTACATCGCCCCGCCGATGATCGAGTCGAAGTTCAAGGCGGTGTGCCCCTACGCCAGCCAGTTCATGGTGGTCGGCAACGAGCGCAACTACTGCGTCGCCCTCATCACCCTCGACCCCGACGCCATCGCCGCCTGGGCCGAGGAGAACGGCAAGAGCGGCATGTCGTACACCGAGCTCGTCCAGTCCGACGAGGTGAAGAAGATGATCGGCGAGTACGTCGACGAGCTCAACTCCCACCTCAACCGCTGGGAGACCATCAAGAAGTGGCGCCTGCTCGACCACGACCTCACCGTCGAGTCGGGTGAGATGACCCCGTCGATGAAGGTCAAGCGCAACGTCGTCGAGGAGAACAACAAGGCGCTGATCGAGGAGATGTACGCCTCCTGATCCATGCGTGGGAAGGGCGTCGGTGGTCCCCACCGGCGCCCTTCTGCATTTGGGGTGTCCCCGTGGTTGGATGCTGGCGTGCCAGCCCAGCCCGACGGAGGACCCGTGCCCGAGGACGGCCTCCTGCCCGACGACGCCTGGGCGCAGTTCGGGACCCGTCCGTTCGGCCTCTACGTCCACGTCCCCTTCTGCACCGTGCGGTGCGGCTACTGCGACTTCAACACCTACACCGCCGAGGAGCTGGGCGACGAGGTGGGCGCCGGTCGTGCGACGTACGCCGAAGCGGCGATCCAGGAGATCCGCTTCGCGCGTCAGGTGCTGGGCCACCGTGACGTCACGATCGACACGATCTTCTTCGGTGGCGGCACCCCCACGTTGCTGAAGTCGGTCGACCTCGGCGCGATCGTGGCGAGCGCGGCCGCCGAGTTCGGCCTGGCCGACGACGTCGAGATCACCACCGAGGCCAACCCTGACAGCGTGGCGCTGTGGGACCTCGAGGAGCTGCGGAGCGCCGGCTTCAACCGGATCAGCTTCGGGATGCAGTCGGCCGTCGACCACGTGCTGCGCACCCTCGACCGCACCCACGACCCCCTGCGCGTGCCGGCAGTCGTGGACTGGGCGCGCCAGGCCGGGTTCGAGCAGGTCAGCCTCGACCTCATCTACGGCACGCCGGGGGAGTCGATGGCCGACTGGGAGGAGTCGGTCGAGGCTGCGCTCGCCTGCGAGCCCGACCACGTCTCCGCCTACTCCCTCATCGTGGAGGAGGGCACCGCCCTGGCCCGTCGTGTCCGGCGTGGGGAGCTCCCCATGCCCGACGAGGACGACCTGGCCGACAAGTACCTCGCCGCCGACGAGCGCTTCGCCCGGGCCGGGCTGGAGTGGTACGAGGTCTCCAACTGGGCCCGCTCGCCGCGGCACTGGTGCCGCCACAACATGCTCTACTGGACCGGCGGGCACTGGTGGGGCGTCGGTCCGGGCGCCCACTCCCACATCGGCGGCGTGCGGTGGTGGAACGTCAAGCACCCCGCCGCGTACGCCCAGCGCCTGGCCCGCGGCGTCTCGCCCGGGCAGGGCCGCGAGGTGCTCACCTACCGCGACGAGCGCGTCGAGCGGATCCTGCTGGAGCTCCGGCTGGTCGAGGGACTGCCGGTGACGGCCCTCGACGCGCAGGGACGGTCACACATCGCACGCCTGGTGTCCGAGGGGCTGCTCGAGCTGGTCTCCGAGCGTCTCGTCCTCACCCAGCGTGGTCGCCTGCTGGCCGATGCGATCGTGCGCGACCTGGTGGGGTAGCCGGCCGAGCCCCCGGACTCAGAGGTCGGGGCTCAAGGCGCGGTCACGAAGTCGATCAGCTCCTCGACGCGACCCAGCAGGGCCGGATCGAGGTCGGCGAAGGAGCCGACCCGCCCGAGGATGTGCTTCCAGGCGCGCGCGATGTCGGCCTGGTCGCGGTGCGGCCAGCCGAGCTGCTGGCAGGTGCCGGTCTTCCAGTCGATGCTGCGCGGCACGTCGGGCCAGCGCTCGATGCCGAGGCGCTCGGGCTTGACGGCCTGCCAGATGTCGATGAACGGGTGCCCGACGACCAGGACGTGCTTGCCGACGGGGGAGCGGGCGATGCCCTGCGCGATGCGCGCCTCCTTCGACCCCGGGACCAGGTGGTCCACCAGGACCCCCACGCGTCGCTGGGGGCCCGGCTTGAAGTCGCGCAGGTGCTCGGCGAGGTCGTCGACGCCGCCGAGGTACTCCACGACGACACCCTCGATGCGGAGGTCGTCACCCCACACCTTCTCGACGAGCTCGGCGTCGTGACGCCCCTCGACGAAGATGCGGCTCGCGCGGGCCACGCGCGCCGTGGCGTCGTGGACCGCGATCGATCCGGAGGCCGTACGGGTCGGGCGAGCCGGAGCGCCCCCGCGGACCGGTCGCGTGAGGATCACCGGCTTGCCCTCGAGGAGGAAGCCGGGCCCGAGGGGGAACGTGCGCCGCTTGCCCCGCCGGTCCTCCAGGGTGAGCGTGTCGATGTCACGGTCGATCGCCACGACCTCGCCGCACCAGTCCGTCGTCACCTCCTCGACGACCAGGCCCAGGGCTGCTGGCGTCTCGGTGGCGCGCCCGTTGCGCGGGGCGCGCCAGTCTCCTGAGAGGACGTCGGTGCCGTAGCGGTCGTTGTGCACCGGGACACGGTAGGCAGGTCGCTCCCGCTTTGGCCGGTGCCTCGCCGGGGGTGGCCCGGGTCACACCGATTGGTCCACCCGGCGTCAGACCAGTGGCAGGCGCTTCTGGCCGGCGGGGAGCTGGGCGTACGTGCGCTCGATGGCGTGGCCCAGTCGTTCGACGGGCCACGGCCAGTCGCCGGCCTCGGCGGCCTGGGAGGCGGGTACGCCACGCGCGGCGAGATCGCGGATCGTCTCGGCGACGACGCCGATGGTGTTGCGCTGCTCCTCGACGAAGTCGCGGTCGACGGGGCGGCCGTGGCCGGGGACGACGACCGTCGCCGGCGTCACCATCTGCAGCACCACGTCGAGGGAGAGCGGCCAGTCCAGCGGCCAGGAGTCCTCGCCGAAGGACGGGATCCCGCCGTCGGCCTCCTCCATGAGGTCGCCGGCGACGAGCACGTCGACGTCGTCGACCCGCACGACGCAGTCCCCGGAGGTGTGGCCGCGACCCGGGTGGACGAGCTCGACGGCCCGGTCGCCGAGGTCGACGACGGTGACGGAGCTGAACGTGCGGGTCGGAAGGGCGATCTCGGTCTCGACCAGACCACGCAGACGCGGGTCGGGCGGGGCGCCCTCGAGGTCCAGGGCCGCCTGGCGCTGCACGGCCGCGGCGTGGTCCGGCAACGTGCGCAGGACGTCCTCGTGGGCGATGACCTGGGCGCCTGCCTCCGCGAACGCGGCGTTGCCGAAGGTGTGGTCGAAGTGGTCGTGGGTGTTGACCAGCCACCGCACCGGGCCGCCGAGGCTGCCGATCTCCTCCAGCAGGCCGCGGGCGGAGGGTGCGGAGGCCCAGGAGTCCACGACGAGCAGGCCGTCGGAGCCCCCGACCACCGTCACGTTGACGTCGCACCAGTCCAGCCGGCGTACCCAGACACGGTCAGCGACCTCGGAGAACACAGTCATGGGCGCGAGCCTAGTAGCATTGGCACTCGTAGCGGCTGAGTGCCAAGCGGGCCTGCCGACGGGAAGCGAGAGGAGTGGCTGTGGTCGAGGATCGACGACTGGCCGTCCTGCGCGCGATCGTCGAGGACTACGTCGCCACCGAGGAGCCCGTCGGCTCCAAGGCGCTCGTGGAGCGTCACGGGCTCGGCGTCTCCCCGGCGACGGTGCGCAACGACATGGCGGTGCTGGAGGAGGAGGGCTACATCCACCAGCCCCACACCAGCGCCGGACGGGTGCCCACCGACAAGGGCTATCGGCTCTTCGTCGACCGGCTCGCCACGCTCAAGCCCATGAGCGTCGCGGAGCGGCGTGCCATCGCGACGCTGCTGGACGGCGCCGTCGACCTCGACGACGTGGTGCAGCGCTCGGTGCGGCTGCTCAGCCAGCTCACGCGCCAGGTGGCCATCGTGCAGTA
>JAJPEO010000349.1 GCA_021166815.1 Nocardioides sp. | reverse complement strand
CACCCGGTCCCATACCGAACCCGGAAGTTAAGCCTTTCAGCGCCGATGGTACTGCAACCGCGAGGTTGTGGGAGAGTAGGACGCCGCCGGACACACACATACAGCAGAGGCCACCACACACGTGGTGGCCTCTGCTGATTTAGGACCATGAGTGCCCGCACCGGGGCGTGTCACCGGTAGCGTGGGTGCACCAGCTCGTATCGGAAGGAAGTGTCGTCGTGGCGGAGGATCGTCGTCCCCAGCGTGGTTCGCGTACGGGGTCCGGTCGCCCGGGGGAGTCCCGCGGGAAGAGCGGCGGTGCTCGCGCAGGCGACGGTGGCGACCGCCGCGGTGCCGGCCGCCTCGAGGGCCAGCGGTCCAGCGCACCTCGCGGTGGCGCCAAGGGCCAGGGCGGCAAGCCCGGAGCCAAGTCCGCCGGCAAGCCCGGAGCCAAGTCGTCCGGTCGTCCCTTCGAGCGCCGCACGGACCGCCGCGACGGTCCGGGTGCCGGGCGTGACCGCTACGCCCGCGACGGGGCCTCGCGCTCCGCAGAGCAGGCGGCCTACGACGGGCCCGACCTGCCTGCCGAGATCACGGGCAAGGAGCTGGATCGGTCGGTCACGGCTCAGCTCAAGGGCCTGCCCGAGAAGCTGGCCGCCCGTGTCGCCCGACACCTGGCCGCCGCAGGGATGCTGATCGACCAGGACCCCGAGACGGCCTACCAGCACACCCTGGCAGCGCGGGCTCGCGCCTCGCGCCTGGCCGTGGTGCGCGAGGCGACCGGGGAGGCCGCCTACGCCGCTGGGCACTACGCCGAGGCGCTTGCCGAGCTGCGTGCGGCCAAGCGGATGAACGGTGCGACCGACTACCTGCCGATCATGGCGGACTGCCACCGCGCCCTGGGCAACCCCGAGCAGGCCATCAAGCTGGCCAAGAGCCCGTCGGTCGCGAACTTCTCGGCCGAGGCAAAGGCCGAGATGACGCTGGTCGAGGCTGGTGCGCGACGTGACATGGGCCAGCTCGACGCCGCGCTGCGCACCCTCGAGCTCGCGCCACTGACGTCCAAGAGCCGCGCGGCGTGGGTCGTGCGCCTGCGCTACGCCTACGCCGACATCCTCGAGGCGGCCGGGCGCGACTCTGACGCCCTGGCATGGTTCCACCGCACGCACGCGATCGACGCCGAGCAGATCACCGATGCTGCCGAGCGTGCTGACCTGCTCGAGCGCCGCCAGGACTGAGGCGCGACCCGTGAGGCAGCCGGACCCGAGCCCACCGCAACGTGACACGCGGCGCCGGCGCTCGGTGCGGGGCAGGCGCCGGGCCCTGCTCAACGTGACCCGCCCTGCCATCGAGGGCACCGTTGCCGTGCGTGACGGACGACGGCTCAGCTTCGCCGAGTTCGGGTCCGTGCACGGTCCCGCCATCGTGTGGATGCACGGCACACCCGGTGCGCGACGCCAGATCCCCCTGGACGCCAGGGCGTATGCGGCCGAGCACGGGATCCGCATCATCGGGATCGATCGCCCGGGCATCGGGTCGTCCACGCCGTACCTCTACGAGAACGTCCTCGAGTGGACCCGGGACCTCGAGGTGGTCCTGGATCACCTGGGCGTCGAGACCCTGCGGCTGGTCGGCCTGTCCGGTGGGGGACCGTACGTCCTGGCCGCCGGTGCGGCCCTGCCCGACCGGGTGCACGGCATCGGGGTGATGGGCGGGCTGGGCCCGACCGTCGGCGTCGACGCCACCGAGGGTGGACCGATCCAGCTGGCGATGCGGTTGGCGCCACTCATCAACACTGTGCGGGTCCCGCTCGGCGTCGCGCTCACACAGGTGGTGCGGGTGGTGCGGCCCCTGGCCGGGTCGGTGCTCGATCTCTATGCCGCGGTGCAGCCACCGGGCGACAAGGAGCTCCTGGCGCGCCCGGAGTTCAAGGCGATGTTCCTCGACGACCTGCTCAACGGAGCGAGGTTCCAGGTGAGCGCGCCCCTCTCCGACCTGATCCTGTTCACCCGTGACTGGGGGTTCGAGCTGGCGGACGTGACGGTGCCGGTGCGCTGGTTCCACGGCGACGACGACCGCATCGTCCCGCTGCGCCACGGCCAGCACTGCGTGGACCGGCTCCCCGACGCGACGATGCGGGTGATGGACGGCCTGAGCCACCTCGGTGGCTTCGGGGTGTCCGCGGAGGTGCTGCACTCGGTCATGGAGCTCGGACCTCGTCACGTGCCGCGCACCCGGAAGTGACACGCACCCGGAGGGGACACGCAGCGGCACTGAGGTCGGAACACTGGCGTTCTCGAGCCCCATCCGTCACAATGGGTGGGAAAACCACATAGGTGTCACTCGATCTCCATGAGTGCAGACGACCAGATCGCTGGGGAAGGCGCACCTGGAAAGCGTCTTGCTACCCAAGGAGGTCACGGTGACCACACGCACTGCCATCCGCCCGGACGGTCCGGGGACACGGGGCATTCTCTACGTGCACTCTGCGCCCTCCGCGCTCTGCCCTCACATCGAGTGGGCGGTCGGAGGGGTACTCGGCGTTGCCGTCACTCTCGACTGGACGCCGCAGCCGGCCCAGCCCGGCACCTACCGTGGCGAGATGTCGTGGACCGGTCCCGCCGGCACCGCTGCCGCGGTGGCGTCCGCGCTGCGCGGCTGGAACCACCTGCGCTTCGAGATCACCGAGGAGCCGACGGCGGCGACGGAGGGCACGCGCTACTCCTTCACGCCCGACCTTGGCATCTTCCACGCCGTCACGGGCCCGCACGGGGACATCATGATCCCCGAGGACCGGCTCAAGGCCGCCGTCGTGAAGGCGGCCCTGGGCGAGACCACGCTGCTGCTGGAGATCGACAAGCTCCTCGGCAAGCCGTGGGACGACGAGCTGGAGACCTTCAGGTACGCCGGTGAGGGCGCCCCCGTCCGCTGGCTGCACCAGGTGGTCTGAGAGTCACTTCGGACGGCGCAGTCGGAAGGTGGTGGTGGGCACTCGCACGACGGTCTCCTCGGAGCCGTCGTACGACGTGAGCTTCCCCCGGATGCGGAATCGTCCGGGCCGTGTCGCCCAGCGACACAAGGTGTAGGTCACCCGAGCGGATTTGGGGTCGTTCGGGCCCAGCATCGCCGCCGACATCACGCCCTTGCCGCTGCGGTCCACGATGGAGACTTCCAGGCTCCAGTCGTCGTGAGGCGTGGTCACGGCGTACCGGAAGCGGTAGCGCCGGCACCCGGACCGCAGCCTGCCGTCGCGCGCACTCGTGCGTCCGGACACCTCGGGCGGTGGTGGGTCGCGCGGCACGACCACCGCCTCCACTGCCTCCACCGC
>JAJPEO010000081.1 GCA_021166815.1 Nocardioides sp. | reverse complement strand
GCTGTGGATGACCTCCCCGGTCGCACCCGTCGGCGCCCTAGCGTCCCCGCATGCTCGTCGCCCTCGATGCTCCCGCCGCGTCCCTGCGTCGCCGCCTGGGCGTCGTACGCCGCCACCTGGCCTACCGCAGGCGACTGGTCGCGGCCGCGGTGAGCGCGCTGGCGGTCGCTTTGGCCCTGCAGGCGCTCGCGCCCGGGCCCCCGCCCGCGGTCGAGGTCACCGTGGCGGCGAGGGACCTGCCGGCCGGCGCCCGGCTGGTCGCCGGGGACCTCACCACGGTCCGCCTGCCCCGCGAGGCGGTGCCCGACGGGCTGGCGGAGCGCCCGGTCGGCCGGATGCTCGCGGCCGGGCTGCGCCGCGGCGAGCCCGTCAGCGACGTGCGCCTGGTGGGTCCGGCCCTGGCTCGGGCGAGACCCGGCGAGCAGGCGCTGCCCCTCCGTCTCCCTGACGCGGGCATGGCGTCGCTCGTGCAGCCGGGCGACGTCGTCGACCTGTTGGCCACCGACCCCGGGTCCGGCCGCACCGACGTCGTGGCCACGGACGTCACCGTCCTGGCCGTGCCGCACGAGGTCCCACAGGGCCTCGGGGAGGGGACCGACGGCGCCCTGGTGGTCGTGTCGCTGGCACCGGACCAGGTGCCGCTGGTCGCCGGCGCGTCGCTGGCACGTTTCCTCACGATCGCCTTCGGGCGCTAACGTGGCCGCCTTCAGCACGTTTCCAAGCGCCGACTCGGGTCGGCCACACGAAGGGAAGCTCGACGATGAGTGGATTCAAGAACTTCATCCTCCGCGGGAGCCTGGTCGAGCTCGCCGTGGCGGTCATCATCGGCACGTCGTTCGCTGCCGTGGTCACGGCCTTCACGGGGATGCTGATGTCGTTCGTCAGCAAGCTCAGCGGCGGCAAGGAGGCGAACTTCGACGAGTTCGCTCCGGGCGACGTCCTCGTCGGCCCGTTCCTCACCGCCCTCGTGGCGTTCCTCATCCTGGCCGCGGTCGTCTACTTCTTCGTCGTGGTGCCTTTCACCAAGGCCAAGGAGAAGTACTTCCCGGACGAGGCCGAGGGGACCCCCGCCGACGTCGCCCTCCTGGAGGAGATCCGCGACCTGCTCAAGGCCAAGGCCTGATCCCCAGCACGTCCCACGTACGGCCCATCCCGCCCGGGGTGGGCCGTACGGCTTCTCCGGGGACCGTGCGGTCCTAGCCTCCGTGGTGGGGCGGCACCTGGTCGCGGTACCAGCGGTCACCCTTGCCCTCGCGTCCCGCCTCACCGGGGGCGCGGTCGTCCGCGGTCTGCTCGGGCAGCGTGTCGCCGAAGATCGAGTCCAGGCGTCGACGACGCTGCCACTCCGGCTCGCGCGCGGGGTCCGCGTCCTGCTCGGGGACCTGCGGGTCCTCCGGGGACTCGGGGGGCTCGGGGGGCTGCTCGCTCACGAGCACAGCCCCATGTCGCGAGCCTCCTGCGCCGCCTCCTCCTCGTCGGGAGTCGGCTGCTCGGTCGTGGGAGCGCTCGGGCTGCTGCTGGCCTCGCCGGGCTCCGGGCTCGCCGAGGAGCCCGGCGGCTTGGCGGCCGTGATCGCGCCCTTCGTCAGGGAGGCGGGCAGCGGACGGTCCTCGCGCAGCGCCGCCCAGAGGCCGTCGGCCTCCTCGGTCCAGTAGACGCTGCCGAACCAGTCGCTGTCGCGGGTGAAGTAGGCGTTGGGGACGGTCACGAACTGGACCTTGTCGAGGCCGATGTTCTGCAGCTGCATGCCGATGCGCGCCAGCCGGGTGATCGACCCGATGCCCTCGTCGAGGGTCAGCGACTGGGTCGCGGCGTCGAGGAACTTGGTGACCTTGTCGACCCGGGTGAGGGTCCCGGCGGAGGTGACCTTGTTGACCAGCGCGGCGATGAAGTTCTGCTGGCGCTTGATGCGGCTCAGGTCGTTCTGCGAGGTGATCGGTCCGACGTAGCGCACCCGGACGTAGTCGAGGGCCTCGGCACCCTCGAGGAGGTTGGGGTCGCCGGCCTCGATGAAGATGCCGTGCTTGGGGTCCTTGATGTCCTCGGGGATGCAGACGGGCACCCCGCCGACCGCGTCGACCATGCCGCGGAAGCCGTTGAAGTCGACCTCGATGAAGTGCTCGACGCGGATGCCGGTGGTGGCCTCGACCTGGCGGATGACGCAGGCAGCGCCGCCCGCGGCCGGGTCGGCTCGCTCACCGACGGCGTACGCGACGTTCCACTTGTCGGTGCCGCCGGGGACCTCGTCGTCCACGCCGCAGTCGGGGCGATCGACGATGGAGTCGCGCGGGATCGAGACCGCGTACGCGCGGGAGCGGTCGGCGGACAGGTGCACGAGGATCGTGGTGTCGGACAGGCCGCCACCCTTCTCGCTGTCGATCGCGTTGCCCTCGCCGTCGCGGGTGTCGCTGCCGATGACCAGGATGTCCAGCGGCTTGCCGTTGCCCTTGTAGACCTCCTCGGGCCGGTCGTCACCGAGGGCGGTCCCGAGGTCCTTGACGTTGAGGTTGCCGTCGAGGTGGCGCACGAAGTAGATGACCGACAGGCTCGTGGCGAGGGCCAGGACGACCGTGGCGACGAGGATGACCCGGCCGATCGTGTGCTTGCGCGCCGGCTTGGCCCGTCTCTTGGCCCGGCTCCTGGGTGCGTCGGAGCGCTCGTCTGGACGCGACTCCACCGACACGGGCACACCTTCGAGGACACGGGACTGCACACTGACCGTGGCCGAAACTACTCGACCGGCCCAAATTGTGCGGCAACGCCCGGTGATCGGGAAGTCGGGGTGACCACAGTTCCGTCCGGTGCGGCGATGCATGACAAGATGGCGGCCGCACTCGCCCCAGTAGCTCAGTGGATAGAGCAGCCGCCTCCTAAGCGAAAGGTCGCCAGTTCGACTCTGGCCTGGGGCACCACCGCCACCCGGGCGTCACAGCACCTCGAACCGCATCCCGACCGCCTGCAGCCGAACCAGCAGGGCGTCGCCCATGGCCACCGCGGTGGTCACCTGGCCGGCGGTCTCGGGGAGGTCGTCGAGGGCCAGGCACAGGGCTGCCTGGGCAAGCATCTTCGAGGTCTCGGTGTAGCCGGGGTCGCCACCGCTGACCCGCGTGTGCACGCGCTGGTCGCCCGCAGTGCCGACGAAGTCGACGGTGAACCACGACTTCTCCCGACGCGCCTCGCCGGGGCCACTGCCCTGCGGCACCCTGCGCAGCAGGAAGTCACGGAGCGGCCCGACCTGTGCGGCCAGCGAGACGCCGGCCACGACCGCTGCCCCACCGACGGCGTAGTGCAGCGTCTTGGTGCCGGCCCAGTGGGAGTAGCGGAACTTCGGGCCGTACTCCTCCAGCACGGCACCGCTGCGCGCCACGATGATCGGGTCGATGGTCGGCAGCGGGAGCAGCCAGTAGCCGAGGACCGGGTCGCGGTGGGGCCGTCCGCCGACCGAGCGCGACGAGCGTCCCTCGGGACGGATCTCGGACCGCCGGCGCGCGGCGTACGTCTGCTTCATCTGCCGGGCACGGCTGAACTGGTTGAGCGCGGAGTGGAAGGTGCCGCCCGAGAACGTACCGCTCGAGCGCACGACCCCGCGCAGGGTGATCGGGCGGTCCGAGGGCAGGTGCTTGACGGTGAAGTAGGCCCCCAGGTCGTGGGGGATCGAGTCGAAGCCGCACGCGTGCACCAGGCGCGCACCGGTGCGCAGGGCGGTCTGGTGGTGGGCCAGCCACACCCGGTCGACGAACTCGGGCTCGCCGGTGAGGTCGAGGTAGTCGGTGCCGGCCTCGGCACAGGCGGCGACCAGCGGCTCGCCGTGCTGCAGGTAGGGGCCGATGGTCGAGATGACCACGCGGGTGCTCCGCGCCACGTCGGCCAGCGCACCCGCGTCGGAGGACTCCGCCACCAGGACGTCGACGTCGAGGCCGAGGCGGTCGCGGACCTGCTCGAGCCGGTCGCGGTTGCGTCCGGCGATCGCCCAGCGCAGCCCCTCGGGAGCGTGCTGGGCGAGCTGCTCGGCGGTCAGTCCACCGGTGAAGCCCGTCGCGCCGAACAGGACGATGTCGTAGGTCCGCTCCTGGCTCATGCCAGCCATCGTGTCAGAGCACCCAACCGAACTCGTGAGTAAGACACCGTGTGACAACGGGAGTTTTCGTGATGTGATGCGCGGCGGGAGATGCCCGGTCCGCCGGGCACAAAGGGAGGAGAAAACCATGTTCGTACGTCGTGCCCTGCGCACTCTCGCGGTGGTCGCCACCGCGGGTGCGCTCGCACTGCCGGTGGCCGCGCCGTCGCAGGCGGCCATGAGCGAGGCGATGGCCGCCGAGGCCACCGCCACGCTCACCACGATCGCCAAGCACGTGGCGAAGTGGCAGGTCGCCAACCCCGGCAAGACCTACACCAGCGACCAGCTCAAGGCGGCGTTCCCGGACGAGACGTCCACGCCCGGCATCGTCGTCACGTTCGCCTCCGTCGCCCAGGGCTACTGCTTCACCGCCGCCGACTCGGCCGCGGCCAGCAGCCCCGAGCTGTCGGACTCGCGGCTCCTCGAGAGCACCAACGCCAACGTCATGATCCCCGACGGGTCCCTGCTGAGCAGCACCACCAACCCTGCCTGCTCGGCCGCCGCGAAGATCCTTTTCAACGGACTGCTGACCGACGCCCAGAAGGCCGCCGCGCTGGCCGCGCCGGTCACCAACCCGGCGCCGTTCCACTCCAGCCTGCTGCCCGCGCCGACGGCGTACGACCCCACCCCGGTGCGCAACGCCATGGTCAAGGACGTGACGAAGGCCAAGTCCCTGATCGTCAAGGCCCAGAAGCGCAAGCGCACGGCCAAGCCGACGCTCAAGCAGCTGCGACGCATGGGACTGCGCCCGTCGACCGGCACGACCCTCAAGGTCCGCTACGCCAAGAAGGCGTCGAAGTACTGCGTGCGCGCCACCAACCCCAAGGCCGCCTACCCGGCCGGCCAGGGCATCTGGTGGGACTCCGGCCTGCGCAAGGTCGTCAAGGGCGCCAAGCCGCGAGGCAAGGCGTCCACCTGCCGCACGCTGTTCTGACCCCCTCCCCTCGGCCCTGACGCCGGGGGAACCGTCCGCGCCCCGGCGGCGTCGTACCTCCATGCCGAAGCGCAGCGTCACCACGTCCGTCGTCGTCACGACCGGCCTGGTGGCCGCGCTCGGACTCGGGTACGTCGCCGGCCGGGGTGCGGGCGACGCCGGGGGCGGGCCGCCCGAGCCGCGACCCACAGCCCCACCGGTCGCGCTGGTCAACGCCGACCTGGTGCCCGCCGGGTCCTGCGACGAGCTGCTCGAGTCGTACGTCGACCGTGCTGTCGAGCAGGTCACCGCGTGGGGCTGGGTGGGGCCGGTCGTGTACGCCGAGGCGGCAACCCGCGACCTGGCTGCCGCACCCGTCCCCACGGCGGGAGATCGGGCCGCGAGGACCAGCCGGGCCCAGAGCACCGAGACCGGCACCAACGTCCAGGAGGCCGGGGTCGACGAGGCCGACACGGTCAAGGTCTCCCCGGACCTGCTGGTGAGGCTGCGCGGCAGCGACCTGGTCACGTACGACATCACCGGCGACGAGCCGGTCGAGGTGTCCACCCTCGAGCTCCCGCGGCTGCGGCGCTCGGAGTCCTGGCGGGGCAACGCCCGCGAGATGCTGCTCGTCGGCGAGCGCGCGGTGGTCGCCATCCCGGTCGACCAGGGCGAGCACACCCGGGTGCTGACCGTCGACCTGGCGGACCCGGCCGCACCCGAGGTCGTCGACACCCTCGAGGTCGGCGACCCCGTCAGTGCCCTGCGCCTGCACGGCGACGTGGTCCGCGCCGTCGTCGACACCGGGCTGCCCGACCTCGACTTCGTCGAGCCGGGCCGGGGCCGCACGCGCAAGCAGGCCAAGGCCCACAACCTGCGCCTGGTGCGCGAGAGCACCGTCGAGGACTGGGTGCCGAGCCTGGACGGCACGACCGTCGACTGCAGCGGCGTGGCCTGGCCCGACGACCCGGACGCGCCGCTGGGCACCACCACGGTGGTCGCGTTCGACCCGGCCACGCCCCAGGAGCGCACGGTGGCCGGCGCGGCGGTGGCGGCCGCGACGACGTACTTCTCCACCGACCGCTTCTACCTCGCCGCCGGTGCCCCGGCAGCCGGGCCGTGGGGCTGGGAGCGCCCGGCCCTCATCGACTGCTGGGGAGGGTGCTTCGGCGGCGACGGCACCACCCGCCTGTACGCCTTCGAGCTGGACGGGACGGACACGACGTACGTCGCGTCGGGCCGGGTGGACGGCCGGGTGCGCGACCGCTGGTCGATGGACGTCGTCGGCGGGTCCCTGCGGGTCGCGGTCGGCCCCACGCAGGAGACCGGGAGCTTCAACTCCGTCGTGACGTTGCGCGAGGAGGGCAGCGAGCTGGTCGAGGAAGGCCGCGTCGACAGGCTCGGGCCCGACGAGGAGATCAAGTCGGTGCGATGGTTCGACGACCTCGCGATCGTGGTGACGTTCAGGCAGGTGGATCCCCTCTACGCAGTCGACCTCAGCGACCCCGCCGCGCCGCGGCTGCTCGGCCAGCTGAAGATCCCCGGCTTCTCCGAGTACCTCCACCCCCTGGGCCCGTTCCGCATGATCGGCATCGGCCAGGACGCGACGCGGCGCGGCCTCAGCCGCGGGGCGCAGGCAGCCCTGTTCGACGTCGGCGACCTCACCTCGCCCCGGCAGCTCGACGTGCACGCGTACGGCCGCACCTCGCAGGCGCGGGCCGCCCTCGACCCGCGGCAGTTCACCTGGCTGCCCGACGGGCGTACGGCCCTCACCGTGATCACCCGCGGCTGGGGCTCTCCCACGGCCTGGGTGTCGGTGCTGGAGGTGCGCGGCGGCCGGCTGGAGAACCGGATGGTCGAGGTCGAGCACGGCCAGACGGGTGCCGAGCAGGTGCGACTGGTGCCGCTCGCCTCCGGCAGGGTCGCCCTGGTGACCTCCGACGAGGTGACGTTCTTCTCGGTCTGATCCGGATAGTCAGGGACACGGCGGTGGGTTTCTTCCCGTCAAACCGACCGTCCTGTCCCTGACTATCCGAGACAGAGCGCGCCTACCCTCGAGGCATGTGCCGCAACATCCGCCCGCTCAACAACTTCGAGCCGCCGGCGACCTCCCAGGAGGTGACGGCCGCCGCGCTGCAGTACGTCCGCAAGGTCAGTGGGGCGACGAAGCCCAGCCAGGCCAACCAGGCGGCGTTCGACCGGGCCGTCGCCGAGATCGCCCACATCACCCAGCACCTGCTCGACGACCTGGTCACCACCGCCCCGCCGAAGAACCGCGAGACCGAGGCCGAGAAGGCGCGGGCTCGGGCCCGCCTCCGCTACAGCACCTGAGCGCCCATGCTTGTGGAGGTGCCCGACGAAGGAGGGCCGCGAAACCACGGGCAGCGAATCGCAGGTTTCGAGGCTCGCAAGCTCGCACCTCAACCAACGAGCCCAGCCACGCTCGCACGTCAACCAGCGAGCCAAGCCAAGCTCGCACCTCAACCAACGAGCCCAGCCAAGCCCGCACCTCAACCAGCGAGGCGCGGCAAGCGAGGATCCTCAGGCGCGGACGAAGATGTGCTCGGCCGCGTCGGCGAGCAGCTCGGCGGTCTCGCCGCCGGAGCCGACGAGGATGCCCTCGCCGGTACGCGCGATCGTGACCGTACGGCCGGGCAGCGCGCCGATGCGGCGCAGCGCCCCCATGAGCTCCTCGTCCTTCTGCATCTCCTCGGAGATGCGGCGCACGTGGACGCGCTGCTCCTCGGGCGACGCGGCCTCCGACAGGGCGACGACGCCGTCCATGAAGTCCTCGCCGGCGTCGCCGTGGCCGA
>JAJPEO010000296.1 GCA_021166815.1 Nocardioides sp. | reverse complement strand
GACCCGTCGGCGAACCCTTACCTCGCCTTCTCGGCGCTGCTGCTCGCCGGCATCGACGGCATCAAGAACAAGATCGAGCCGCCGGCCCCGATCGACAAGGACATCTACGAGCTCCCGCCGGAGGAGATGGCCGAGATCGACCAGGTCCCGACCTCGCTCGACGCAGTCATGGACAACCTGGAGCGTGACCACGAGTTCCTGACCGTCGGAAACGTCTTCACGCCCGACCTGATCGACACGTGGATCGAGTACAAGCGCACCCAGGAGATCCTGCCCGTGCAGCAGCGTCCGCACCCGCACGAGTTCGAGCTGTACTACGACATCTAGGCATTGGAGCTCTAGCTCCGATCGAGCGCGTGAGCCCGAAGGCCCCGGTCATCAGACCGGGGCCTTCGCGTGCTACTCACCAGCCCTACGATCAGCGACCCAACTGCGGAAGCGGTCGATCTGCGTCTGATACGCCAACTGCGGGTAGTCGCTCCACTTCGGATTGCCCGGCCACAGCAACTCGACCTCGACCTCGTTGTCCCGGACGGTCAATGAGTAGAGCTCCCTGGTGTCGCGCCGAGAGCCGACGACCATGCCGTTAAGGACGTGGTCACACGTCATGCCGTCGACGCCTTCGGCAGTCGCACCAGGAACGAGAAGCGTCGCCATCAAGAACTTGAGCCACGGCGCCATGTCATTGGCCTTGTCACCGCCGTCGTAGCTCAAGCAGCAGCCCTGAGGACACACGGTCCAGTTGGACCAGCCACGCGGCGCTCCCCTGACCAGCTCGCGCAGCGCTTCGTCATCTTCGTTCGCCACACGCAGCCGCCCGCCCGACTCCTGCAGGAAGGGCGAGCCCGAGATCCGATTGATGAATGCGGCCTCGCGCTCTCCCAGCGGCGGGTCGATCTGGAAATAGCCGATGAAGTCTGTCTGGTAGCCCATGCCGCAAGGTTGCGCCGCGGGGGCCACCCAATCAATGGCACGTCAGCCGGCTGTGGATGACTCGGGGAACGCCGCCGAAAAGCGATACAACTGAGGCGACCGAGGAGGAGCGATGAGCCGAGATGAAGGCCCCTGGATGGGCCCCTTGCCAGCAGCGCCCGGCTGTGACTGCCACGTCTGTCGACCTGATGAGGCGTACGACGAACAGGACCGGCGAGTCATCGACACCGTCCTCGAGCACGGTTGGCAGGTGATCATGGTGGCCGAGGGCGCCGGATGCGACGACCCAGGCCACGAGGGTCACTCCCCGGACGAGCACAGCGAGACCGGGCCCGCGTTCGCATACACGATCGGGCTCGGCCATCGCTTCGGCCACCCGGAGCTGCTGATGTCTGGTCTCGACCACCGCCTGATGCATCGCTGCCTCAACGGTCTGGCCGAGCGGATCAGGGGCGGATTACGCCTGGCTCCTGGAGACGCTGTCGAGAATGTGTTGGCCGGTGTTCCCGTTGCTGTCGAACCGGTGGCTGACGAGGCACTCGCCGAGACCGTGACATGGTCCGGTTGGTTCCATCGCCGCAAGCCAGAAGCACTCGCCATCGTCTGGCCAGACCGCAATGGTGTATTCGGCTGGCAGCCGGGCGCCCCGGCCCTTCTCGACGAGCTCCAACCGGCCTGGTGGCGCGGGCCAGTTTTCCGTAGCGGCGGCCTCGCGTCCGATCCTGCGTGGGGTTTCCCTGTGCCGCCGGATCACCGCGCGTTCTCCTGCAAGCACGCCGTCGACGACGGCGAGGCCGTCCTGTGGGTCGCGCGCCAATCAGACGACGCACGCGGAGAAGACTGGAGCGCCCACTGCGGGGCACATGGCCACGAGACGGAGGAGATGCGGGTCGTGCACCTTGCCCACCTCGTCCGATCTGCACCGAGCCTTCGGCGAATCAGTGATCTGGGCCTGGAGCACGAAGCGTGGCGAGACAGCGTCGACGCTGATTGGGAGCTGGCGCCCCTCCTGCCATGAAAGACCCTGTCGAGTTGTCAAACGCACTCGCTCGTCGTGCCAGGACTGCCTCGGATGAGCACATGAGCGCGAACCACGACGGGCTGCACGAGGACGCCGATGACACCTGACCGCCAGCCGTCGACACTCAACCAAGGTGTCAGTTATAGTCGACAGGAGATCGAAGTCGTCCAGACAGACGAGTTCGAGACATGGTTGAAGAAGCTGAAGGACGTACGAGGCAAGGCACGCATCCTCCGCCGGCTCGATCGCCTCACCCAGGGGAACCCGGGCGACGTGCGACCGATCGGGAAGGGGCTGTCGGAGCTGCGGCTCGATGTGGGCCCGGGCTACCGGGTCTACTACGCCCAAGACGGGGACGCGCTGATCCTGTTGCTCTGCGGCGGCGACAAGTCCACGCAGCAGAAGGACATCGACCTGGCACACGAACCGGCCAAGCGGTGGCGCGACGAGCAGAGGAACGAGGGCAAGCAATGACCACGAGCGTGAAGCACAAGCGCTTCGACGCAGCCGACTATCTCGAGACCCTTGATGACGTCGTGGCCTTCCTCGAGGTCGCCCTCGAAGACTCGATTGACGACCCCAGCGCCGTTCCCCACGCGCTCGGCATCATCGCCCGGTCACAGAACATGAGCGAGCTCGCGCGCCGCGTCGGCATGAGCCGCGATGGTCTCTACAAGGCGCTCTCCGCGGACGGCAACCCAACCTGGTCGACCATCCTCAAGGTCACCAACGCGCTCGGCCTGCGGCTCGAGCTGCACCCGGCATCATCATGACGAACAGTGAGCCGGAGCCGCGCCCGTCCAGGCCGAGCTCGAGGTGGAGATCAACAGCCCTTCGGCGCCCGGCGGGCGGGCCAGTCAGCGGCTCTCCCAGTCCAGGTGCTCCGCGTCGATGAGGTCCCACCACGAGGCGTAGCGGGCGGCGCCGGGCAGCCAGTTGGCGAACAGCCACGCCTCCCACTCGCCTTCGGGATCGGTGACGCTGGGGCACAGGAGGTAGACCGCGCCGTCATGGGCGTCGCTGACCTGGATCGCGTCGGACAGCAGCTCCCATCGGGCGTGGACGACGTCCTCGCCCCGTGTTGCCACGTGCTCGGCCATGGTGAGCGGCGTGCCGTCACCGGCAGTGTCGAGCCAGACGTCCACCCATTCGCCTTCGTCGACGGTGAAGGGCTTCACCTCGCACGCCGGGCGTATCCGTTCGCCGCTTCCCCCGCCGACGTAGCCGTTCGTCGTCATCAGGAAGGACCTGTAGGACGGCGGGAGGCTGCGCCCCAGTCGTCGCTCCAGGTCGAGCAGCTCTTCCTCCCCGACCGGGTCCGCGCCGGTCCACCCGGACTCGACGACTTCGTCGTCCTGGGTGAGTGCGAAGGCCTCGTCGGCACAGAGCTCGCGGCTCCACCGGCGTAGCAGCTCCGACCAGGGGAACCTCGGGTCGATCTCGATCACGGGCGTCGGCACCTGTGCGAGTCCCTGTGGGGGTTGGGCGAACTCGAGGACCCGCAGCCGTCGTAGCGCCGCCTTCGCCGCCTTCGCGACCTTCGGATCGTCGTCCCCCGCCGCATCCTGCAGTGCCGAGATCGCGTCGCTGTCGCCGGTCCAGTAGTGGCCGATGGCGTCGGCTGAAGTGGCTCGTACGGCGCCCTCCTCCGGGCCACCGAGGGCCTCGGTCGCCGGTCGCAGTTCGCCGATCTGAGCGAACTGCAGAACGGCCGATGCTCGAACGTCCACCTGTTCGTCTTCCAGACCGGCTCGAAGTACGGGGACGATGCGCGGGTCGGCGCCGAAGGCGAGCGTGAGGTTCACGAACGGAAGCACGGTCAGGCCGTTCGACAGCTTCTGCATCTCTTTCTCGAGCCGACCTTCCATGTACTCGGACAGAGGCTGCTGCCCTATCGCGTGCAGCGCCGCCACGATGGCTCTTCGGATCTCGGGCTTGTCCGGGGATGTCGAGGCACAGAGGTTGTTCACGGCCACGCCACCCACGGAGGCTGCGGCATGGGCGGCGGCCACCCTCACCGGGGCCGCATCAGTCTCGTCGAAAAGGACCTCGTGGAGGACGTCGCGCCAGAGCGCGGCGCGGGCCGCAAGGGCCGGCTCCACTGCCTCTGCCAACGTGCCGATCGCACCGACTCGCTCGTTGATCGGCGCCGCTCGGTCTCGTGCGATGCGCTGCAAGTCCTCAGTCGCCGTCACCGCACGGGACCCTACATCGCCCCCATCATGCCGAGCACCACGTTCGGTCCGTCTCTGCAACCGAGCCTGACTACGGCGGATCCGGGACTTCCGTCCGCGGGGCTGATCCGCCAGGTGTCCACCACAGGACCAGCCCGCCCGTGACCAGGTAGACCACCTGCAGGAAGTGGAAGCCGCGGATCGACGCGACCTCCCCCACGATCCAGAACACCATGACGGCCCCGGCGACGATGCTGGCGAGCTGCCATCCGGGGACGAGCTTCACCAGCGCGATCGCGGCGATCAGCGAGCTGCCGCCGACGACGGCCATCAGGATGACACCCGGGAAGTAGTTGCTTGCGAAGTCGTTGTGCCGGACCCATGGCGCCTGTTCGGGGATCCAGTCAGTGATCAGGGCGAGTCCCCCACCGACGGCAGTCACGCCGTTGAACAGCAGCAGGCTGAGTAGGCCCTTGTTCCCGCGGATTCCCGGTCCCACAGCTCCCACCTCGTTCCTGGAGACCTCGTGAGGGTGCTATTCGTGCGTCCTGGCGCCACACTTGGCAGCCAGCTCGTGTCCCCAGGTACGTGCGCGCTCGAGTTCGCCGTCGAGCAGTGGACCGGACATGTCGGCGACGTAGAAGCTCTCGGTGTCGACGAGGTGCCCCAGAGCGTGGCGACGTACCTCCTTGGCAGCCGCTTTCGCCGCCGAGCCCGGCAGACGGCGTACGGAGCCGACGCGGGTGTCGAACGTCGCCACCCGGACGTCGGACGACGGCAGGGCAGCGAGCCACTCCCGGATGCCGCTGCCGGCGTCGCCGGAACGGGCTCCCTTGGCCTCGGCGTCGCGTCGTGTCGAGGCGCGGCTCATGGAGAAGGCGTGCGTCGGCCCACCCACGACCAGGAGGTCGATGTCCTCCGGGACCGACTCGGGGGCTCGGGCCGCCTCGACGACCGTCGCACCACCTCCGAGGGCCTCCGCGATGGTCTCGGCGACCTCGCGCGTGTTGCCCCACATGGACTCGTACACGACCAACGTCCTCATCTTCTGCTTCCTCCCGCACGTGGGTGTCCCTCTCCCCATGGTCCGCACCGTGAGCCACTGCGGCAGAGGCCAAAGTCCCGATCCGACCCTGCCTGCGACGTTGCGAACACGGCGATCGACCGTGCCGCGCCACGTCGCAGGCAGGGTCGCCTGATGACAGGGTGTCGCCATGGTGGTGGTCTTCATGCACGGTGCTGGACGAGCGGGAGCAGACGGCTGGCCGCTGCAGGCATCCGAGCGCGAGCCGGGCTGGGTCTTCCTCGACAGGGCACCGGGAGGCGACCATGCGGGTCGCGACGCGGAGCGCATCGTCGACGAGCTACGAGCGGCGAGGCCGGGCCACGTGGTGGCCACGTCGTACGGCGCGAACGCTGCGGTCATCGCGGCCCAGCGCCATCCGGAGCTGGTGACCTCCCTGGCGCTGTTCGAGCCGGCCGCCTTCGACTTGGCGCGAGGCAAGCCAGCTGTGGAGGAGCACATCGCTGCCATGGACCCGGTGTACGCCGTCGCCGACGACCCCGACGTCTCCGCCCGCGAGTTCTCGGCCCGGTTCTCGGCAGCCATGGGCACGGAGCCCCCGCAGATGACCGACGACGAGCTGGAGGAGGCAGTGGGTCGACTGCGCGCACTCCGACCGCCGTGGCGTACGGGCATCGACCCCGATCTCGGGCTTCCCGTGCCGACGATGGTGGTCACCGGAGACTGGAGTGCGCTGTACGACCAGACTGCGCAGGCCCTGGTCGCGCTCGGGGCCGCCCACGCCGAGCTGCCCGGAGCGGGTCACGCGGCCCACAAGGACCCCCGCGCCACGGCACTGCTGCGGCGCTTCTGGTCCGGGGCGAGTGCTCCCTAGCGCGCCGGCGAGACCGCTCGGGTCACGACGTGGACGACGGCGGCCAGCGCCACCGCGCCCGCGAAGACGGCCAGGGCGACGAGGGGGTCGCTCATCAGGGCCGGGTCCACCAGGACCGTCACGGCGAGCGCCAGCATCATGGTGCCGCCCACGAGCTTGAGCAGCCGCCCGTGACGCTCCTGCATCTTCGTCGCACGCAGCGTCACGACCGCGACACCGAAGATGAGCAGCTCGTCCAGCAGGAACGGCAGCATGTAGAGCACGAACAGGCCTGCCGCCTCGACCGCGCCCACCCCGTTGGCATCGAGCAGACCGGTCCACAGCACCGGGAAGCCCGCGGTGCACGGCGTCTCCAGCAGTGACACCCCGATCGCCAGCACGATCGTGGCTGCCAGGGCGGGCAGGAGTCGCTCCTGCCCGGCGATGCGACGCATCCGCTGGTAGATCCCCGGTTTCGACGAGTCCGGGATGGTGAACGACAGCCCCGCCTTGAAGGCGAAGTAGTCCTTGATGCTGACCAGGGCGAAGACCAGGGCTACCAGGGCGACCACCACCTGCACCGCCCCGATGTGGGAGACCACGCCCATGGCCGAGTACAAGCCGGCCATGTACAGGGCGTACATGCCGGCGGTGACCAGGAGGAAGGTGATGCCGACGGCGAACACCCGCCTCCGGCTCCCGGTGCGGACCACAATCGCGAGCAGGACGGAGATGACCCACAGGGAGCACGGGTTCACCCCGTCGACGAACCCGATCACGAGCGTCGAGACGACGAGGGAGTCGCGACCGACGGTGACCTCGCCGAGGAGAGGTACGTCGATCCGCGAGGTCCTGTCCCCCGGCGGATCGCCGCCGCCGTCACCCTCGCCCGCTGCGTCCAGCAACGCCTCGATCTCGTCGCGGATGCCGTCCGACCACCCGATCCAGTGCCGGTCACCGACGATCGTGACGGGGACCCCGCTCGCCTCGAAGCCCATCTCGGCGGCGGTGTCCTCGAGGAGCTTCCGGTTGGCCTCGTCGTACCAGACCTCGTACTGGCGCACGGTGAGTCCGGGGTGCTCCTGCGTCGCCGTCGCGAGCCACTCCTTCTCCGCCGCACAGTGAGGGCAGCCGTCGCCCCAGAACAGGGTCAGCTCGACCCCGCCGTCGGCGGAGCCGCCCTGGGCTGCCGTGGCGCTGGTGGCTCCCACGGCCAGTGCCAGCCAGAGGGCCCAGGCCAGGGCCACCACGACACGGATCGCGTGCCCCATGCGTCCAGCCTAGGGGCGTCCGCGTCCGGCCACCGGGAAAGCCAGGGCCTCGTTCAGCCGCGCGCCCCGGTGATGGTCAGCACGACGCCGGCGTGGTCGGACGGCCACAGGCCCGTCACCGGATCCTTGGCTGCCGGCTCTCGACCGGTCACCTCCCCCGCGACGACCTCGAGGCTCTGCCCGGGGGCCGTGCGGGCGAAGACCATGTCGATGCGGTGGGTCCAGCTGCCCGGCGCCGGCTCGTTGACCCGCTCGTTGAGGCCGGACGTCCACCCCTGCTCGGCGGGCCTCCACTGCAGCCACATGTCCGTGAACCCGCCGTACCCGGTGATGAGCCCGTACGGCGCCGAGTGGGGGGTCGGGACGGGGTCCGTCGCCTTCGTGCTGTGGTTGAGGGGGTCGGAGTTGCAGTCACAGGCGATGATCGTGGTCCGGTCGGCGGCCGTGGTCTCGTCCACCAACTCCCGCGCCTGCCAGAGCGCGGCCAGCGAGCTGAACGCCTCCAGGTGGGTGTTGACGAAGCGGACGGGCCGGGCGGAGCCGTGTGCGACGTCCACCCACCCGTAGCCACGGATCACGTTGAGCACGGAGCCACCCACGGAGACGGGGACCTTGGTGTCGTACTGGGCCTGGCCCTTGTCGAGGACCCGCAGGTCGCTGCTCGCGCGCACGAGGATCACGTCGCGCATGGTGAGCCGGATGTCGCGGCCCTGGCTCACGGTCCCCTGCGCCGGGTTGCCGAGGAAGGCCGGCGACTCCATGTCCATCTCCTCCTGCACCACCACGGCGCGGTAGGGCACGCCTTCCTGGCGCAGGTCCTGCAGCAGGATCGCGAGGTAGTCGTAGTCGACGTGCTCGGCGTTGGTGGTCCCCAGTGGTGTCGTGCCGAACGGCGGCGGCAGCTCCAGCGGCCCGCTGCGCCACAGCGCCACCTCCTGCAGGCCCACGAGGTCGGGCCGGACGTCGGCGATCTCCGCGGCGAGCAGCTCGCTGCGCCGGGGGAAGTCGGTCTCGTCGACGATCCGGCGGGTCACGACGTTGGAGTTGCCCAGTGCCACCAGCGCTGCGAGACCGGTCTTCCCCGCAGTGGC
>JAJPEO010000277.1 GCA_021166815.1 Nocardioides sp. | reverse complement strand
CATGGGCGCCCACCGCCGATGATGGGGCCATGAAGACGATCTCCGTGGCCGCCCCGTGAGCGGCACCCTGGTCGCGAAGGACCTCGCTGGGGGCCACGGTCACCGGGTCCTGTTCGAGCACCTCGACCTGGTCGTCGCCCCGGGCGACGTCGTCGGTGTCGTGGGGGCCAACGGCGCCGGCAAGTCGACGCTGCTGGCCCTGCTCGCCGGCGAGATGGAGCCCCTGGCGGGCAGCGTCGTCACGGCGCCGGCGGATGCGTTCGTGGGCTGGCTGCCCCAGGAGCACGAGCGGGTGTCGGGCGAGACCATCGGCGCCTACGTCGCCCGCCGGACCGGGGCCACCGCTGCGACCGCGGCGATGGAGGAGGCCGCCGTCCTCGTCGGCACTGGCACGCCGGGGGCGGACGACGCGTACGCCACCGCCCTCGACCACTGGCTCGCCTCGGGCGCTCCGGACCTCGAGGACCGTCTCCTCGCGACCCTCGGTGACCTCGGGCTCGACGTCGGCCCCGACGCGCTCATGACGTCCCTGTCCGGCGGGCAGGCGGCGCGGGTGGCCCTGGCCGCGCTCCTGCTGAGCCGCTTCGACGTGGTGCTGCTCGACGAGCCCACCAACGACCTCGACCTCGACGGCCTGGCCCGGCTGGAGGCCTTCGTCCGCGGGCTGCGCGCGGGTGTGGTGCTGGTCTCGCACGACCGCGAGTTCCTCGCCC
Organism: Nocardioides sp.; assembly: GCA_021166815.1. Classification (GTDB taxonomy): domain Bacteria; phylum Actinomycetota; class Actinomycetes; order Propionibacteriales; family Nocardioidaceae; genus Nocardioides. The sequence continues at coordinate 3,727 of JAJPEO010000277.1, read as the reverse complement.
GGTGCGTCACGCGGGTCGTCGAGCTCGACCTGGCCCAGCGCCAGGTCGCGGTCCACGAGGGCGGGTACGACGCCTTCCTCGAGGAGCGGGCCGTCGCGCGGCGGCACGCCCGTGAGGCCTACGAGGAGTACGCCGAGACGAAGCGCGACCTGGAGTCGCGCGCCCGCACCCAGCGCGAGTGGAGCTCGCAGGGGGTTCGCAACGCCATCCGCAAGTCCCCCGACAACGACAAGATCCGGCGACGAGGCCGCATCGAGTCGGCCGAGAAGCAGGCCCGGAAGGTGCGCCAGATGGAGTCGCGGATCGCTCGCCTCGAGGAGGTCGAGGAGCCCCGCAAGGAGTGGGTGCTGCGCTTCGACATCGCCGCGGCTTCCCGGTCCTCGAGCGTGGTGGCCACGCTCGACGGCGCGACCGCCCGCCACGGTGACTTCGTGCTCGGCCCGGTCTCGCTCCAGGTCAGTGCCGGCGACCGGATCGGCATCACCGGCCCCAACGGGGCGGGCAAGACCACCCTGCTCCGCCTGCTGCTCGGCCAGCACGCCCCCGACGAGGGTCGGGCGTCGCTGGGCGCGAGCGTCGCGATCGGCGAGATCGACCAGGCGCGTACCGGGCTCGCCGAGGACCTCCCTCTCGGGGATGCCTTCGAGGCGGTCGTGCCCACCATGGCGCCCGCGGAGGTGCGCACCCTGCTCGCCAAGTTCGGGCTCAAGGCCGACCAGGTCGCCAGCCCGGTGGCGCGTCTCTCCCCGGGCGAGCGGACCCGGGCCGCGATGGCGCTGCTGCAGGCGCGCGGTGTCAACCTCCTGGTGCTCGACGAGCCCACCAACCACCTCGACCTGCCCGCGATCGAACAGCTCGAGCAGGCGTTGGACTCGTACGCCGGCACCTTGCTGCTCGTCTCCCACGACCGCCGGCTCCTCGAGAACGTCCGGCTGGACCAGCGTTGGCACGTCGAGGACGGGCAGGTGTCGACGGGCTGACGCCCGGAAATGCGGCCGGGCCCGGCGCCGATGGTGGTCGGTGCCGGGCCCGGTGCGGATCGCGCTGGGTGCTGGATCAGCCCTTCGGCTGGTCGATGACGACCGACTTGAGGATCTTGTCGGCGAAGGTCTGCCGCTTGGCGTCCCACAGCGGCCAGAGGTAGCCGAGGTAGCACGGGAGCGAGTCGACGATGTGCACGATCTGGCGCGCGAACGACATGCCGGCGCCGATCGGCTGGCCGGTCTGGTCGCCGACCAGCTTGATGCCCAGGACGCCCTTGCCGATGGTGTAGCCGGTGCGGCCCTGCTTGATGCACCAGTTCCACACGAAGAAGGCGAGCGCGCCGATGATGCCGATCGCCATCAGCACCCAGGCCAGGGCCGACGGGGCCTCCTGGACCGGGAGCCCGGTGACCGGGTCGGTCGAGCTCGGCACCATGGCGATCCCGATGTAGTAGGGGATCATCACGAGCATCGTCACCAGCGAGTCGATGAGGTAGGCGCCGACGCGCTTGCCCCAGTGGGCGTAGGCGACCGCGGGAGCGCCGTAGCCGTACGCGGGCTGGGCGTACGGGTCGTGGCCGTAGCCGGGCTCGCCGGGCGGCGGGTAGTTGGACATGACTGGATTCCCCCTGGATGAGTTGGAGCGCCGGCGACCCCGAGTCCCGAGACGCCACCGCGCGTGTCGCGTCACCCTAGTGACGCCCCAGGCGCTTGTCCGCTGTCCGCGCGGAGAGTCGTCGCCGAATTGTCGGGCGCAGTCGTATGCATACGTGGTATACATACCCGGTAGCCATCGGGCAGCGGGTCCGGTGGCCACCCAACGGGGAGGCGCGGATGTCCATCCGACAGGCGATGCTGGCATTGCTGGAGCAGGGGCCGATGTACGGCTACCAGCTGCGGTCGGAGTTCGAGCAGCGGACGGGGGAGACCTGGCCGCTCAACATCGGGCAGGTCTACACCACCCTGGCCCGCCTCGAACGGGACGGACTGGTGGAGGTCGTGACCGACGCGGAGTCGGGGGACTCCGGCGACGGCGACCGTGCCCACGTCAGCTACCGCGCCACCCCGGCGGGGCTCGAGGAGGTCGCGGCGTGGTTCGCCACCCCGGTGCCCCGGACGCAGCCACCCCGCGACGAGCTCGCGATCAAGCTCGCCATCGCCGTGACCCTCCCCGGGGTCGACGTCGCGGCCATCATCCAGCGACAGCGCAGCGCGACCATCTCGGCCATGCAGGACTACACCCGCCTCAAGCGCACCGGCCGGGCCGCCAACCCGGACGCCCCGGCCGACCTGGCCTGGAGCCTGGTGCTCGACTCCCTCGTCTTCGACGCCGAGGCCGAGGTCCGGTGGCTCGACCACTGCGAGGCGCGGCTGCGCAGGGCGGCGAGCGAGAAGGCTCGCGTACGCCCCTCCGTCGACGCCCCGGCTCCCAGCAGCCAGGAGGTCGTGCGATGAACGCCGTGCTCAACCTCCAGTCGGTGTCCCGCGTCCACGGTGAGGGCGTCACCGAGGTGCACGCCCTCCGGTCCGTGAGCTTCCGCGCCCACCCGGGCGAGCTCGTCGCGGTGATGGGTCCCTCGGGCTCGGGCAAGTCGACGCTGCTCACGCTCGCGGGCGGCCTCGACGAGCCCACCTCGGGCAGCGTCTGGGTCGAGGGCACCGACCTCGCCTCGCTCGACCTCGCCGGACGCGCCCGGATGCGCCGCACCTCCATCGGCTACGTCTTCCAGGCCTACAACCTCATCCCGGCCCTGACCGCTGCCGAGAACGTCTCGCTGCCCCTCGATCTCGTCGGGCAGCGGGCCAGGGCGGCGCGCGCCCTCGCGATGCACGCGCTCGAGGAGGTCGGCATCGCAGACCTGGCCGACCGCTTCCCCGACGAGATGTCGGGCGGCCAGCAGCAGCGCATCGCCATCGCCCGCGCGGTCGTCGGCGAGCGCCGGCTGATCCTCGCCGACGAGCCCACCGGCGCGCTCGACACCGACACCGGCGAGGACGTGCTCCGCCTGATCCGTGCCCGGTGCGACGCCGGGGCCGCAGGGGTGCTGGTGACGCACGAGGCCAGGCATGCCGCGTGGGCGGACCGCGTGGTCTTCCTGCGCGACGGCGTGATCGTCGACGAGCACGGCGCCGACGAGCCCGACACGCTCCTCGAGACCTCCGGCAGCACCCGGTGAGCGCGCTCTCGGGCTGGCGGCCAGCGCTGCGGATCGCCAGGCGCGACGCGCTGCGCTCGCGCGGTCGCAGCATCCTGGTGCTGGTGATGATCGCCCTCCCGGTGCTCGGGGTGAGCGCCGCTGCGGTCGTCACCTCCACCGCCGAGGTCCGCGGGGCGGAGTGGACCGAGCGGATGATGGGCGCGGCCGACGCCCGCATCTGGACCGAGGGGCGGGCCCGGATGATCCAGGGGGCCGACCCCGAGCACGAGGGCTACACCCCGCTCGGTGACATCGACTACGACAACGCGCCGACCGAGGCGGAGATGCGCGCGGTCCTCGGCGAGGACGCGCGCCTGGTCCCCGTCGTGGAGACCTTCACGCGAGCCCGGCTGGGCGACCGGGCCGTCCACCTGCAGGCCGTCGCGGTCGACCTCGACGACCCGCTGTCCGAGGGGCTGTTCACGCTCGAGTCCGGTCGGTTGCCGGGCGCCCCGGACGAGGTGGTCGTCAACGAGGCGATGCTCGACAAGGGCTTCGCCGTCGGCGACCGGCTCGTGGGTGTCGGCCCGGACCCCACCATCGTCG
>JAJPEO010000217.1 GCA_021166815.1 Nocardioides sp. | reverse complement strand
GACCCTGCACTCCGGAGCCGATCCGGCGGACGGGCTGGCCCAGGTCGCCCGGGGGCTGGCCGGACCCGCCGCCGAGCGGCTGCGTCCGGTGATCGCCCGGGCGACCATGGGGGCCACGCCCCGCGGGGCGTGGGCCGCCGTGGCCGGTGACGACGTGCTCGCCCCGCTCGGTCGTGCCCTGCTGCGGTCGCACCGCACCGGCGCCTCCGTGGTCCAGGCGGTCGAGCAGCTGGCCGACGAGCTCGAGGGCGAGCAGCACGCGTCCGCCGAGGACCGGGCCAGGCGCGTGGGCGTCCTCGCCGCGGTCCCGCTCGGCGTGTGCCTGCTGCCCGCCTTCCTGCTCATCGGGATCGTCCCCACGGTGGCCTCGATGCTGGCGGCGATCGCCCCGTGACCGGCCAGATCTCCTCCACAGCAGCCGCTGGAGGCCGTCGTCCACAGGACGACGAGCCGATCCCTGCACGACCCAGGCGCCCGGCGGGAGGGTCGTCCCAGACGCGTCCGTCCGGGACGCCGCTGGAGAGGGAGACGCCCATGGCACACGTCGGGGGAGGCACGGTGACGACGCTGGTCCGCACCGATGAGGACGGCATCACCACTGCTGAATACGCGGTGGGCACCGCTGCCGGCGCCGGCTTCGCCGGACTGCTCTACAAGCTGCTCACCGGAGGCTTCGGTGACGACCTGCTGGGCCGGCTGTTCCAGCACGTCATGAGCCTGCTGGGGATCGGCTGATGGCGCGGCGGCGGGAGGCGGAGCAGGGCGCCGCCACGGCGGAGCTCGCGCTGGGCCTCCCGCTGCTGCTCGCCCTCACCGTGGTCCTGGTCTGGTGCCTGTCGCTCGCAGCCACCCAGGTCCGCGTCATCGACGCCTCCCGCGAGGCCGCCCGGGCCCTGGCCCGCGGCGACGACGAGGCCCTGGCGGTGCGCACCGCCCGCCGGATCGCCAGCCGCAACGCGGTGGTCCGGGTCACGCGCGACGGCGAGCAGGTCGAGGTCACCACCTCGGTGCGCGTCGCCGGACCCGGCGGGCTGGCCGCCTGGCCGGCGGTGACCCTGACCAGCCGGGCCGTCGCCCTGGAGGAGCAGTGAGGCCCGGACGCGTCGACGAGGAGGGCGCCGCCAGCCTGATGGTCCTCGCCATGGCCGGGCTGCTCTGCTTCCTGCTGCTCGCCCTCGTGGCGGTCTCGGGCCTCGTGCGCGCCCAGCGCAGCTCGCAGGCAGCCGCCGACCTCGCCGCCCTGGCCGCCGCGACCGCGATGGTGAGGGGGCAGGACCCGTGTGGTGTGGCGTACGGGGTGGCGCGGGGGAACGGCGCCCGGCTCGTGCAGTGCCACCCGGGGACCGACGACGTCAGGGTCGAGGTCGAGGTGGAGGGGCCGGTGTGGGGCGGCGCGGTCGTGCCGGTCCGCGCGCAGGCCCGTGCGGGCCGCGCGAGCGCGGCTCAGGCCTCGTCGACCTTGCGGTCCTTGTCCTTGTCCTCCGCCTCGACCCGCTCGAGCTTCTCGTTGAGGCGCTGCAGCTCCTTGCGCTCACGCCGGTGCGCCAGGCCGCGCTTGGTGCCCCACCTGATCGCCCCGAAGCCCCAGAGGATGGCCGCGCCGGCGGCGACGCCGATGAGGAAGGCCTCCGTCGTGTTCACGCCGACGCCGAGGATCTCCCCGCCCGAGCCCGGCACGCTGACGAAGATCGCCGCGAGCACCGCGAGGACGCCCAAGAGCACGAGGCCGATGCCGATCACCACCATGACCGGCAAACTACCCCCTCGGCGCGTGCGTGAGGAGGGTGTCGAGCAGCGCCAGGGCGCCGGCCTTGTCCAGGGGGTTGTTCTGGTTGCCGCACTTGGGCGACTGGATGCACGAGGGACAGCCCTCGGCGCACTCGCAGTCCGCGATGGTCTCCCGGGTGGCGGCCAGCCACCGGGCCGCGGAGCGGTAGCCACGCTCGGCGAAGCCCGCGCCGCCGGGGTGCCCGTCGTAGACGAAGACCGTCAGCACGCCCGTGTCGGGGTGGCGCGCGGTCGACACGCCGCCGATGTCCCAGCGGTCGCAGGTGGCGAAGAGCGGCAGCAGGCCGATCGAGCAGTGCTCGGCCGCATGGGCGGCCCCGGGCACGTCGAGCGGCGCCACCCCGGAGCCGGCGACGACGTCGTCGGGCACGGTCCACCACACCGCGGTCGTGCGCAGGGTGCGGGCCGGCAGGTCGAGGGGCTCCTCGGCGATCACCTCGCCGCCGGGCTGGCGCCGCTTGAGGTACGACACCACCTGGTGGGTCACGTCCACCTCGCCCAGGTGCAGGTCGCAGCCGCCCCACGAGGTGCGCTCGCGGGTCGCGACGATCGAGATGTCGGTGGTGTCGCGGGCCGTGGTCGACCACGGCACCTCGGTGGGTCGCATCATCGCGACGTGGTGCTCGAGGTCGAGCGACTCCACCAGCCACGTCTCGCCGCGGTGCACGTAGACCGCGCCCGGGTGGGCCGAGGAGTGCGCGCCGGAGGCGTCGACGGTGCCGACGACGCGACCGGTGTCGGCCTCGACGAGCTGCACCGGGGACCCACCCGCCGACCTGATGTCGGTGAGGTCGGCCGCCCGGCCGCGGTCGGTCCAGAACCAGCCCCGCGGCCTCCTGCGCAGCAGCCCCGCCGCCGTCACGGCGTCGAGCACCTCCCGGGCGGTGTCGCCGAAGAGCGGCAGGTCGGCCTCGGTGAGGGGCGCCTCCTGGGCGGCCGCGCACAGGTGCGGTCCGAGCACGTGGGGGTTGTCGGGATCGAAGACCGCAGCCTCCACCGGGGCGCCGATCAGCGCCTCAGGGTGACCGACGAGGTAGGTGTCGAGCGGGTCGTCGCGCGCCACGAGCACGCCCAGGGCGTCCTGGGCCCCGCGACCGGCCCGGCCCACCTGCTGCCAGAACGCCGCGCGGGTGCCGGGGAAGCCGGCGATCAGCACGGCGTCCAGGCCGCTGACGTCGATGCCGAGCTCGAGCGCGCTCGTCGCGGCCAGGCCCATCAGGTCCCCACGCCGCAGTGCCGCCTCGAGGGCTCGGCGTTCCTCGGGGAGGTAGCCGCCGCGGTAGGCCGCGACCCGTCCCGGCAGCGAGGGGTCGACCTCCGCGAGCAGCTCGGCAGCGGTCATCGCGACCTGCTCCGCGCCCCGTCGCGAGCGGATGAACGCGAGGGTCCGCACGTCCTCGGCCACCAGGTCGGCCAACAGGTCGGCGACCTCCGAGGAGGCAGCGCGGCGCACGGGCGCGCCCTGCTCGCCGGCGTGTCCGGTCAGTGGTGGCTCCCACAGCGCGAGCGAGACCTCCCCGCGCGGGGAGTCGTCGTGCGAGACCGCGACCACGTCGAGACCGGTCAGGCGCGACGCCGTCGCCGCGGGCTCGGCAGCGGTGGCCGAGGCCAGGACGAACGTCGGATGGGCGCCGTACATCGCGCAGACCCGGCGCAGGCGCCGCAGCACGTGCGCCACGTGCGCCCCGAAGACGCCGCGGTAGTGGTGGCACTCGTCGACGACGACGAAGCGCAGCGACCCCAGCAGCCGGCTCCACCGCTGGTGGGAGGGCAGCAGCGAGCGGTGGAGCATGTCGGGGTTCGACACGACGTACTCCGCGTGCTCGCGCGTCCAGTCCCGCTCCTCGCGGGAGGAGTCGCCGTCGTGCGCGGAGAAACGCACGTCGAGGCCCAGGGCCTCCAGCCCGGCGAGCTGGTCGTGGGCCAGAGCCTTGGTCGGGGCGAGGTAGAGCACGCCGGCGCCGCGCTCACCGCGCGGCCCCCTCGCGGCGCGGATCGCTGCCAGGGCCGGGAGCTGGTAGGCCAGCGACTTGCCCGAGGCGGTGCCGGTGGAGAGCACGACGTGCTGTCCGGCGTGGGCGTGCTCGGCGGCCACCACCTGGTGGCGCCAGGGCTGCTCGATGCCCGCCCGCACGTACGCCGCCCGCACGTCGTCGGGCACCCACGCCGGCCAGTCCGCGAGCACCGCCGGCCGCGCCGGCAGGACCTCGCAGTGACGCAGTCGCCCGTCGCGTCCGGGGACCTCCGCGAGCCGGCGCAGGAGCCCCGCGACGTCGCGCGAGACCGGTCGCGCGCTGCGCTCGCCGACACTGCGCCCAGAACCCACGCCAGCAGTCTGGCAAATGCCTCCGACAGCCGACGCCGGGCCGCCAGTCTGTGAGGACTTCTGCGCGAGTGCGGGAGTCGTGGTTTGATTGCATCGACAGTGTGTGTCGGGGCGTGCCCCGCAGAGCAGAATTCGGGGACCGGGAGCAGCCGTGGATCTGACCCTTGCCACTCGCGAGGTGGACGGCCGTGCCGTCGTGGCGGTCGGCGGCGAGATCGACGTCTACACCGCCCCCAAGCTCCGCGACGCCATCACCGAGCTCGTCGCCCAAGGCGCCTACGACATCATCATCGACCTCGAGGCCGTCGAGTTCCTCGACTCCACGGGCCTCGGCGTGCTGGTCGGCGGCCTGAAGAAGGTCCGTGCCCACAACGGCTCCCTCGAGCTGGTGTGCAGCCAGGAGCGGCTGCTCAAGATCTTCCGGATCACGGGCCTGGCCAAGGTGTTCGTCATCCACGACTCCATCGACCCCGCAGTCACCAACTGACCCTGCGGCGTGGCTTACGTCACCCCGCCCGGTGACGGCCGTCACACCTGCGTAGACTCCCGCGCGTCTTGGATTTCCATCCATTCCTAGGAGGACGCGCATGACAGGGATCCTGCCCGCTGTCGTGAAGCCGGACCTCGAGGGCACCAATCTGGTCCTGGTCATCGTCGTTGCCGTGATTGCGCTTGCTGCGCTCGGCCTCGCTGCGATGTTCCGGTCCCAGGTCCTGGCGGCCAGCGAGGGCACCGACAACATGAGGACCATCGCCCAGGCCGTCCAGGAGGGCGCGAGCGCCTACCTGGCACGACAGTTCCGCACCCTCGGCGTCTTCGCCGCCGTGGCGTTCGTGGTCCTGTTCGCCCTGCCCGCCGACGACATGATGGTGCGCATCGGGCGCTCCGTCGCGTTCCTGGTGGGTGCCGGCTTCTCCGCCGCCATCGGCTACCTCGGCATGAGCCTCGCCGTACGCGCCAACCTGCGCGTGGCCGCCGCTGCCGAGGCCGAGGGTCGCGACCCGGCCATGACCATCGGCTTCCGTACGGGAGCTTTCGTGGGCATGGCGACGGTCGGCCTGGGCCTGCTGGGCGCCTCGCTGGTGGTGCTGATCTTCCGGTCCGATGCGGCCCACGTGCTGGAGGGCTTCGGCTTCGGCGCCGCCCTGCTCGCGATGTTCATGCGAGTCGGCGGCGGCATCTTCACCAAGGCCGCCGACGTGGGAGCCGACCTGGTCGGCAAGGTCGAGCAGAACATCCCCGAGGACGACCCGCGCAACGCCGCCACGATCGCCGACAACGTCGGTGACAACGTCGGCGACTGCGCCGGCATGGCCGCCGACCTGTTCGAGTCCTATGCCGTGACGCTCGTCGCGGCGCTCATCCTCGGCTCGCAGGCCTTCGGCAACGAGGGACTCGTCTACCCCCTCCTCATCCCCGCGATCGGTGCGCTGACTGCGGTGCTGGGTGTCTTCATCACCAAGCCGCGCTCGGGGGAGAACGGCCTGACCACGATCAACCGTGCGTTCTACATCTCCGCCGCGGTGGGTGCCGTGGCGAGCATCCTGCTGTCCTACCTCTACCTCCCGAGCTCCTTCGCCGGGTTCGACAACATCACCGGTGTCGACATGG
>JAJPEO010000212.1 GCA_021166815.1 Nocardioides sp. | reverse complement strand
GCCCAAGGCGGTCCCGCAGCATGGCTGTGTCGAGCGGGTCGGCATCGAGCTCTCGCACCGGCCCGTCGACGTCCTGACGCCCGGGGTGCTGGCCCTGGCGGTGATGTCGACCGCCTTCACCAGCCTGGCCATCGCCACCGGCTTCGAGCGGCGCTACGGCGTGATCAAGCGGCTGGGCTCCTCGCCCCTCCCGCGCCACGGCCTCCTCCTGGGCAAGGTGGGCGCGCTGCTGGTCGTGGAGGTGTTCCAGCTGGTCGTGATCGCGGCCGTCGCCCAGGTCCTGGGCTGGGACCCGCGGGTCGATATCGGCGCGGTCGTCCTCACCCTGGTGCTCGGCACCGCTGCCTTCGCCGCCCTGGGGCTCCTCGTCGCCGGCGCGATGCGCGCGGAGGCGACCCTGGCCGTCGCCAACCTGATCTACCTCCTGCTGATGGCCGGCGGTGCGGTGGTGATCCCGTCGTCCCAGTACGGCACGCTCGGCGAGGTCGTGACCTGGCTGCCCTCGGGCGCCCTCGGCGACGCCATGCGCGCAGCGCTGATCGACGCCTCCTACGACGTCCGGTCGGCCGTCGTGCTCCTTGCCTGGGCCCTCGTGGGCGCGGCACTCGCTGGAAGGACGTTCTCGTGGGAGTAGCAGAAGGCCTCTCCACACGGCTGGCCCCGATGGCCCGGTTCCTGTGGCCGCTGGCGATCGCCAACCTCATCGCCAACATCGCCATCGTGGTGACCGGTGCGGCGGTGCGCCTGACCGGCTCCGGCCTGGGGTGCCCCACGTGGCCCAAGTGCAGCGAGGACTCCTACACCACCCACGGCGAGCTCGGCATCCACGGCGCGATCGAGTTCGGCAACCGGCTGATGACCTTCCTGCTGGCTGCCATCGCCATCGCCTGCTTCCTGGCCGCGCTCGGGTCCCTGCACCGGTCCGCGGTGCGCTGGTCGTTCCTGATCGGCCTCGGGATCCCCGCCCAGGCGCTGCTCGGCGGCGTGACGGTGCTGACGCACCTCAACCCCTGGGTGGTCGCGTTCCACTTCCTGGTGTCGATGCTCATCATCCAGTTCTGCATCGCCCTGCTCGACGAGCTGAGGAGTCCCGAACGCGGGCTGGCCCCCCGGCCCCACCGGGTGACCGCCTTCGCCACGTACGCCGTGGGCTGGGTCGTCCTCTACCTCGGCACGGTCGTGACGGGCGCGGGTCCGCACGCGGGCGACGTGGACGCCCGGCGCAACGGGCTGGACCCCGCGACCACCTCGCAGGTCCACGCGATCAGCGTGTACGTGCTCGTGGCACTCACGGTCGTCCTCCTCGTGCTGGCGGTCCGCAGCGGGGACCGCTGGCTCACCCTGATCACCACGCTGGTCCTGGCCATCGAGCTCGGTCAGGGCGTGCTCGGATGGGTGCAGTACCTCCTCGACCTCCCGGTCCTGCTGGTCGCCCTGCACATGCTCGGGGCCGGGATGCTCGCCGCGGGACTGGCGCGCATCGCGCTCGCGGTGCTGCCGCACCACGCCGCGGCCGAGGCTCGGGCCGACGGCGCGGAGCAGCACGCCCCGGCCACCAGGCTGCGCGGCTGAGCCTCCCCCGCGCCCCGCGCGCCGCTGTCGTGGCTCAGCCGAGCAGCGGGTCGAGCGCGACGGCGACGAACAGCAGGGAGAGGTAGAGGTTCGATGCGTGGAACAGGCGCATCGGGTTGATCTCGCTCAGCACGTCGGTCTTCCTGGTGCGCGACCACATGCGGTGCGCCTCCACGAGGAACACCGCGCCGAGCACCAGGGCCGCGACGGGATAGACCAGGCTCGTGCCGGCCACCGGCCACAGCACCAGCGACGTGGCCACCATGACCCAGCTGTAGAGCACGATCTGGCGGCCGACCTCGGCGGCGGGCTTCACCACCGGCAGCATGGGCACGTCGACGTTGCGGTAGTCCTCGCGGTAGCGCAGGGCGAGCGCCCACGTGTGGGGCGGGGTCCAGAAGAAGACCACCAGGAACAGCACGACCGGCGTCCAGGCCAGCTCGTTGGTGACGGCCGTCCACCCGATCAGCGCGGGGAAGCATCCGGCCAGCCCGCCCCAGACGATGTTCTGGGTGGTGCGCCGCTTGAGCACCATCGTGTAGACGAACACGTAGAACGCATTGGCCAGAAGGGACAGCCCGGCCGAGAGGACGTTGACCCACAGGGCCAGCACCACCGTCGACAGGATCGCCAGCACCGTCGCGAACACCACGGCGGAGGCCGGAGAGACGATGTGGCGCGGCAGCGCCCGGCGACGGGTGCGCCGCATCTGCTCGTCGATGTCGCGGTCGTAGACGCAGTTGTAGGCCGACGCCGAGCCGGCGGACAGCGCGCCGCCCACCACCGTGGCCGCGACCAGGCCCAAGGGCGGGATCCCGCGCTCGGCGAAGAACATCACCGGCACCGTGGTCAGCAGCAGCAGCTCGATCACGCGGGGCTTGGTCAGGCCGACGTACGCCGCCACCACGTCGCGCCACGTCTTGCGTCCCGGCGCCGCGGACAGGGCCACGCCGTCGGCGTACCGCTCGGACGCAGGAGCCTGCTGGCCGCCATGGGACACGGATGAACCTCGAGGGGTGGGCGATGGATGCGACTGCATCGGGCGGAGTCGAGTCTAGCCCGCCACGGCGATAGGGTCGCAGTCGAGCCCACGTGATTCCGGCTGCATGCCCGCGGCCGGTGGATGCCCCGGCCAGGCGCCACCCAGAGAGGACCCCAGTGACCCCCGAGAAGTTCGATCTCCCCGCCACCCTCGAGTGGAGCGACCTCGACCAGCGTGCCGTCGACACCGCTCGGGTGCTCGCGATGGACGCGGTCCAGAAGGTCGGGAACGGTCACCCGGGCACGGCCATGAGCCTCGCCCCGGTCGCGCACATGCTCTTCCAGAAGGTCATGCGCCACGACCCCGCCGACACCGAGTGGATCGCCCGCGACAGGTTCGTCCTCTCGGCCGGCCACTCCAGCATCACCCTCTACAACCAGCTCTACCTCGGTGGCTTCGGCCTGGAGCTCGACGACCTCAAGGCGCTGCGCACCTGGGGCTCCAAGGCCCCCGGCCACCCCGAGTACGGCCACACCCGTGGCGTCGAGACGACCACCGGTCCCCTGGGCCAGGGCATCTCCACCGCTGTCGGCATGGCCATGGGCAACCGTCGCGTGCGCGGCATGCTCGACCCCGAGGCCGCAACCGGTGAGTCCCCCTTCGACCACCACGTCTACGTCATCGCCTCCGACGGCGACCTGCAGGAGGGCGTGAGCTCCGAGGCGTCCTCGATCGCCGGCCACCAGCAGCTCGGCAACCTCACGGTCGTCTACGACGACAACAAGATCTCCATCGAGGACGACACCGACGTGGCGTTCACCGAGGACGTCGCCAAGCGGTACGAGGCCTACGGCTGGCACGTGCAGGTCGTCGACTGGGCCGGCTCGCGCGACGGCGAGTACGTCGAGGACGTCGACGCCCTCTACGCCGCCCTCCTGGCCGCCCGCGCCGAGACGTCGAAGCCCTCGATGATCGTCCTCAAGACCGTCATCGCCTGGCCCGCCCCCAACGCGCAGGGCACCGGCGCCGCGCACGGCTCCGCGCTCGGCGCCGACGAGGTGGCCGCCACCAAGAAGGTCCTGGGCTTCGACCCGGAGCGCACCTTCGACGTGGCCGACGACGTCCTGGCCCACACCCGCTCGCTCGCCGACCGAGGTGCCGCCTGGGGCGCCGCGTGGGACGAGCAGTACCAGGCCTGGGCCGACGCCAACCCCGAGGGCGCGCAGCTGCTCCACCGCCTGCGCGGCCGGGTGCTGCCCGAGGGCTGGGACGCCGACGTCCCGGCCTACCCCGCCGACGAGAAGGGCGTCGCCACCCGCAAGGCCTCGGGCGAGGTCATCAACGCGCTGGCCGCGCACCTGCCCGAGCTGTGGGGCGGTTCGGCGGACCTGGCGGAGTCCAACAACACCACGATCAAGGGGGGTGGCTCGTTCAACGCCGAGGCCAACTCCACCGAGATGTGGCAGGCCGACCCCTACGGCCGGGTGCTCCACTTCGGCATCCGCGAGCACGCCATGGGCGCGATCCTCAACGGCATCACGCTCGAGGGACTGACCCGCGTCTTCGGGGGCACGTTCCTCCAGTTCTCCGACTACATGCGCCCGGCCGTGCGCCTGGCCGCCCTGATGCAGATCCCGGCGATCTACGTCTGGACCCATGACTCCATCGGGCTCGGCGAGGACGGTCCGACGCACCAGCCGATCGAGCACATCGCTGCGCTGCGCGCCATCCCCGGGCTCGACGTGGTCCGCCCCGCGGACGCCAACGAGACGGCTGCGGCCTGGCGCACGGTCCTGCAGCGCGACCGCGGGCCCGCGGGCCTGTGCCTCAGCCGGCAGAACGTCCCCACGTTCCCGCGCGGCGAGCAGGGCTACGCCGACACCGACGGTGTGTCCAAGGGCGCGTACGTCCTCCTCGACACCGAGGGCACCCCCGACGTCGTGCTCATCGGCACCGGCTCGGAGGTCCAGATCGCGGTGGCAGCGCGTGACCTGCTGGACGCCGACGGCATCGCGGCGCGAGTCGTGTCGATGCCGTGCCGCGAGTGGTTCGACGAGCAGGAGCAGGCCTACCGCGACTCCGTCATCCCGCCCACCGTCAAGGCGCGGGTGTCGGTCGAGGCCGGCATCGCCCAGGGCTGGCGCGAGGTGGTCGGCGACCACGGCCGCATCATCAGCATCGAGCAGTACGGCGCGTCCGCCGCGTTCTCGCGCATCTTCGAGGAGTACGGCATGACCGGCGAGGCCGTCGCCCGCGCCGCCCGCGACAGCATCGCGGAGGTGCGGGCCTGACCCATACCCCGGCGCGCTGAGGCTCGACACGTACGGAACATCTGGAGGAGACACCATGACTGACCGACTGAAGGCCCTGGCGGACGCCGGGGTGTCCATCTGGCTCGACGACCTCTCGCGCGAGCGGATCGAGACGGGCAACCTCGAGGACCTCGTACGCGAGCGTTCCGTCGTCGGGGTCACCACCAACCCGTCGATCTTCGCCGCCGCACTGGCGGAGGGTGAGCGCTACGACGCGCAGGTGCGCGAGCTCGCCGAGGGCCACCAGGTGGTCACCGACTCCCTGGTCGCCGACACGGTGTTCGCCCTCACCACCACCGACGTGCAGCGGGCCTGCGACCTGCTGAAGCCGGTCTGGGAGGCCACCGACGGGGTGGACGGCCGGGTGTCCATCGAGGTCTCCCCCGACCTCGCCCACGACACCGGCGCCACGCTGCACGCGGCCAAGGAGCTCTGGGCGGCCGTCGACCGGCCCAACTGCCTGATCAAGATCCCCGGCACCACCGCGGGCCTGCCCGCGATCACCGCCGCCCTCGCCGAGGGCATCAGCGTCAACGTCACCCTGATCTTCGGTCTCGACCGCTACCGCGAGGTGATGGAGGCGCACGTCGCCGGCATCGAGCAGGCACGGGCCAACGGGCACGACCTGTCCGCGATCCACTCCGTGGCGTCCTTCTTCGTCTCCCGCGTCGACACCGAGATCGACAACCGCCTCGACGAGATCGGCGACCACGACGACCTCAAGGGCCAGGCCGGCGTGGCCAACGCCCGGCTGGCGTTCGAGGCGTACGAGCAGTTCTACGCCACCCCGCGGTGGGAGCAGCTGGAGGCCGACGGCGCCCGCCGGCAGCGCCCCCTCTGGGCGTCCACCGGCGTCAAGAACGAGGCCTACCGCGACACGATGTACGTCGACGACCTCGTGGTCGACGGCACCGTCAACACCATGCCGGAGAAGACCCTCGAGGCCGTGGCCGACCACGGCGAGATCGAGGGCGACCAGGTCCGCCCCCACTACAAGGACGCCCATGAGCTCATGCGGCGCCTGGCAGCGGCCGGTGTCTCCTACGACGACGTGATCCGCACCCTCGAGGAGGAGGGCGTGGACAAGTTCGTGAAGTCCTGGCACGAGCTCCTCGCGACCGTGGCCGAACAGCTCGCTGCCACAGGACTGGAGCGGAAGGACAGCGAGTGACGGCGCCGGTGGACGCCGCGGCCACCGCAGCCTGGGGACGCCTGGGCGAGCTCGCCCTGCAGCTCGACCCCGACCTGCGGGGCTGGTTCGCCCAGGACCCCGACCGCGCGCAGCGGTTCACGCGCCAGGCCGGCGACCTCATGGTCGACCTCTCCAAGAACCTCGTCGACGACGGCGTCCTCGCCGCGCTCCTCGAGCTGGCCGAGCAGACCGGCGTCACGGCCCGCCGCGACCAGATGTTCGAGGGCGGACGGATCAACGTCACCGAGGACCGCGCGGTGCTCCACACCGCGCTGCGCCAGCCCCGCGGAGCCACGGTCGAGGTGGACGGCGAGGACGTGGTGCCGGACGTCCACTCGGTGCTCGAGCGCGTGTACGCGTTCGCGAGGTCGGTCCGTGACGGGGAGTGGAGCGGCGTGAGCGGCCTGCCGATCGAGACGGTCGTCAACATCGGCATCGGGGGGTCGGACCTCGGTCCGGTGATGGCCTACGAGGCGCTCGCCCCGATGCGCCACGACCGCATCACCTGCCGCTTCATCAGCAACATCGACCCCACCGACTGCGCCCAGGCGCTGGCCGACCTCGATCCCGAGACCACGCTGTTCATCGTCGCCAGCAAGACCTTCACGACGTTGGAGACCCTCACCAACGCTCGGCTCTGCCGGCAGTGGCTCCTCGACGGCCTGCATGCCGCGGGCGTGCTGTGGGACGACGACGGCGACGCGGTCGCGCGACACTTCGTGGCGGTCTCGACCGCCCTCGACAAGGTCGCGGAGTTCGGCATCGACCCGGCCAACGCCTTCGGGTTCTGGGACTGGGTCGGGGGCCGCTACTCCGTCGACTCCGCCATCGGCACCTCCCTCGCGGTCGCGATCGGGCCCGAGGCCTTCTCGGACTTCCTCGACGGCTTCCACGCCATGGACGAGCACTTCCGCACCGCTCCGGCCGAGGACAACGTCCCGCTCCTGATGGGGCTCCTCAACATCTGGTACGTCAACTTCCTCGGCGCCCACACCCATGCGGTGCTCCCCTACGCCCAGCTGCTCCACCGGTTCCCGGCCTACCTGCAGCAGCTCACGATGGAGTCCAACGGCAAGCGCGTGCGCTGGGACGGCTCCCCCGTCAGCGTCGCCACGGGAGAGGTCTTCTGGGGCGAGCCGGGGACCAACGGCCAGCACGCCTTCTACCAGCTCCTGCACCAGGGCACCCGGCTGGTGCCCGCCGACTTCATCGCCTTCGCCAACCCCGCGTACCCCCTGCGCGACGGCGAGACCGACGTCCACGAGCTGTTCCTGGCCAACTTCTTCGCCCAGACCCGCGCCCTGGCGTTCGGCAGGACGGCCGAGGAGGTGCGCGCCGAGGGGACCGACGAGGCCCTCGTGAGCGCGCGTACGTTCCCCGGCAACCGGCCGAGCACCTCGATCATGGCGCCCGCGCTCACCCCGTCGGTGCTGGGCCAGCTGATCGCCCTCTACGAGCACATCACCTTCGTGCAGGGCGTCGTGTGGGGCATCGACAGCTTCGACCAGTGGGGCGTCGAGCTCGGCAAGAAGCTCGCCCAGGAGCTGAGCCCGGCCGTGGCGGGTGACGCCGACGTCGCCGCCGATCAGGACGCCTCCACGCAGGCACTCATCGCCTACTACCGGGAGCACCGGAACCCATGACGACCAACCCGCTGCGCCAGCCGCAGGACCGTCGCCTCCCCCGCATCGCCGGGCCGTGCAGCATGGTCGTCTTCGGCGTCACCGGCGACCTGTCGCGCAAGAAGGTCATGCCCGCGATCTACGACCTGGCCAACCGCGGCCTGCTGCCTCCGGGGTTCAGCCTCGTGGGATTCGCTCGCCGCGACTGGGAGGACCAGGACTTCGCCGCGATCATCCACGACTCGGTCAGGGAGCACGCCCGCACCGAGTTCCGCGAGGAGGTCTGGCAGCAGCTCTCCGAGGGCTTCCGGTTCGTGCCGGGTGACTTCAGCGACGACGTGGCCTTCGACCACCTCCGACGCACGATCGAGGAGCTGGACGAGTCGCGCGGCACCGGGGGCAACCACGCGTTCTACCTCTCCATCCCGCCCAGGTTCTTCGGCGACGTGGTGCGCCAGCTCAAGGAGCACGGCCTGGCCGACAACACCGGTGGCTCGTGGCGCCGGGTGGTCGTGGAGAAGCCCTTCGGCCACGACCTCGAGTCGGCCCAGGAGCTCAACGCCGTCATCGACGAGGTCTTCCCGAGCGGCTCGGTGTTCCGCATCGACCACTACCTCGGCAAGGAGACGGTCCAGAACATCCTGGCCCTGCGCTTCGCCAACACGATGTTCGAGCCGGTGTGGAACGCCAACTACGTCGACCACGTGCAGATCACCATGGCCGAGGACATCGGCATCGGCAGCCGGGCGGGCTACTACGACGGCATCGGTGCCGCCCGTGACGTCATCCAGAACCACCTGATGCAATTGATGGCACTGGTGGCCATGGAGGAGCCGGCCTCCTTCACCGCAGACGCGCTGCGCATCGAGAAGCTCAAGGTGCTCTCGTCGGTGGTGGTCCCCCAGCGTGTCGACCTGGCCTCGGCACGCGGGCAGTACACCGCCGGGTGGTCGGGCGGGGTCGAGGTGCCCGGCTATCTCGAGGAGGAGGGCATCGACCCCGACTCGGCGACCGAGACCTTCGCGGCGCTCAAGCTCGAGGTCCAGAACCGGCGCTGGGCCGGCGTACCGTTCTACCTCCGCACCGGCAAGCGGCTCGGCCGCCGCGTCACCGAGGTGGCCATCGTGTTCGAGCGGGCTCCACACCTGCCCTTCGCCGACCACTCGACCGAGGAGCTCACCCAGAACGCGCTGGTCTTCCGGATCCAGCCCGACGAGGGCATGACCGTCCGCTTCGGCTCCAAGGTCCCCGGCACCGCGATGGAGATCCGCGACGTCACCATGGACTTCGCGTACGGCGGGACCTTCACCGAACGCTCCCCCGAGGCCTACGAGCGCCTCATTCTCGACGTGCTCCTCGGCGACCCGCCGCTGTTCCCACGCCACGAGGAGGTCGAGCTCTCGTGGAAGATCCTCGACCCCGTGCTGGAGCGCTGGGCCCGGAAGGGGAAGCCTGAGCCCTACTCCCCTGGCTCCTGGGGACCCGAGTCCGCGATGGCCATGCTGGAGCGCGACGGCCGGGCATGGAGGAGGCCCTGATGATCGAGCTCGACGACACCACCGCCAGCGCCATCGCCGCGGAGTTCGTCCGCAACCGCACTCGCGCCGGCTCGCCCGCGATGGGCATGGTGATGACGCTCATCGTCGTGGTCGGCGAGGACGACTGCGAATGGGCCATGGACGCCGCCCGCGAGTCTGCCCGCGAGCACCCCGCGCGCGTGCTCGGGGTGATCCTCGGTTCGCGACGGGGTGCGCCCCGTGTCGACGCCCAGGTCGGTGTCGGCCAGGCCGGCTGGACGGGCGAGACCGCACTCATCCGGCTGAGCGGGCGCGTGGTCGACCACCCCGAGTCGGTCGTGGCCCCTTTGCTGCTCCCTGACTCCCCCGTCGTCGTCTGGTGGCCCACCGACCACCCCGACAACCCCGGCCTGGACCCCCTCGGGGCGCTGGCCAACCGCCGGATCACCGATGCAGCCCACGTCACCCGCGGCAAGCGTCGGGCGCTGGTGGGGCAGTGCACCGCCTACCGTCCCGGCAACACCGACCTCGCGTGGACCCGCATCACCCCCTGGCGCGGGGTGCTCGCGGCGGTGCTCGACCAGCACCCCGCCAAGGTCCGCTCGGCAGAGGTCAGCGCCGAGCGCATCAGCCCATCCGCCGACCTGATGGTGGCGTGGCTCTCCCGCTACCTCTCCGTCCCCGTGAAGCGACGCACCTCCGAGGGGCCCGGCATCACCGAGGTCGTGCTGACCAACGCGGACGGTGTTCTGCGCATCCACCGCGGCGACGGCAAGATGGCCACCTTCTCCTCCCCCGGCAGGCCCGACCAGGTCGTCGCCCTGAAGCGTCGTGAGCTCCCCGAGCTCCTCGCCGAGGAGCTGCGGCACCTCGACGAGGACGACATCTATGCCGAGGTGACCACGCGGGCCCTCGAGCTCGAGGAGGAGAGGTCGTGATCGACGTCCGGGTGCTGCCCGACGCCGCGTCCCTCGCCGACGTGGTCGCCGGGGCCTTCCTCGAGCTCGTCGGGCAGGCGCCGGAGGCCACCACCGGGCCGCAGGTCCACGAGGTCGCCCTCACCGGCGGGTCGATCGCCGACCAGGTCCACCTGGCGATCGCCGCCGCTGCTCCGGGAGCCGGGGTCGAGTGGCGCACCGTGCGCTTCTGGTGGGGCGACGAACGTTTCGTCGCCGCGACCTCGTCCGACCGCAACGCGGTGCAGGCGCGCCGCGCCCTGCTGGACCGGCTCGCGGCGCTCGGAGGCAGCGGGCTGCCCGAGGACAACGTGGTGGAGGTGCCGGCCGCCGGCTCCGTGCGCGACGTCGACGCAGCCGCCGAGGTCTACGCCGACCTCCTCCGGCACGAGGGCACCGGAGAGTTCGAGCTCACGATGCTGGGCCTCGGCCCCGACGGGCACATCGCGTCGCTCTTCCCCCACCATCCGGGCCTCAGCACCACCGACGCCATCACCGTCGCCGTCACCGACTCCCCGAAGCCGCCCCCGCAACGGGTCTCGCTGACGCTCGAGGCGCTCAACCGGTCGCGTCAGGTCTGGTTCCTCGTCGCCGGCGAGAACAAGGCCGCCGCCGTCGCACGCTCGGTCGCCGCCCAGCGGGCCGGGACGGGCACGATCGCCGACACCCCGGCGTACGGCATCGGTCATCCGGACCACTTGCGTCCCGGCGCGGAACCGCCCGCGGTCACCTGGTGGCTCGACGAGGCTGCCGCCTCCGCCCTCCCCTGACCGGGCACTTCTCCACACTGATGCCACGCTGACCGGGCACTTCTCCGCATCATCGGGACAGGTCAATGACACTCGGGCTGGCGTACGAGGACCGGGCGCGCGCCCTCTCCCATCCCGCGCGGAGGACACCGTGCGGCGCCGCTTCCGAGGAGTAGACGTCGTCCTTCCTGAACACGTCCATCTCCCACCCCCGGCGGGAGTCGAGCCACGCAAGACGCTGCGTGTCCGCATGAGCCGTCGTGTCGTCGTGGAAGGCCATCCCGAAGTACTCGGCGCCGTACCTGTGCACCGGATCGGCGAGGTCGATCCGGTAGATCGGGCAACCGTCATCGTCGTTGACCCACCACTGCGGCACAGGAGTCGGCAGGTCGGACTCGATCCAGATGAGGCGCAGGGCGCTCTCCGGGTTGGACTCGGCGAGGGGGGTCGCCAGGGGCACGAGGGCTCGCAGCTGACGCACGCCGCGGTAGCCCTTGAACCGGTCGAGGTCGTCGAGCAGGTCCGCCTGGGAGACACCCGCGCGGAGGAACCCGTCGAGCGCCCCGATGGCGTCGTAGCGCCAGAGCAGCCGGCCCACGTCGAGGGCGGTGCGATGCATGGTGGTCACCCGCAGCCCGTCGACCACCTCGACGTCCGACGGACGCAGCTCACGGATGCCACTGCGTACGCCACCCCTGCGCATCCTGCTCTCCTGGCTCGAGTAGACGTCCAGACGCGGCAGCTCGTGGATGGCGCTGCGGGGCAGGGTGTCCACGCCGTGCAGCCACCCGGCCGTCGTGTCCACGACGACCCCGTGCGCCGGTACGACCAGCTTCAG
>JAJPEO010000185.1 GCA_021166815.1 Nocardioides sp. | reverse complement strand
ACGTTCTTGCCGGCGGCCTTGAGCAGCCCCGGCAGCAGCGTCGTCGTCATCGCTCCCGCCTCGGAGCTCAGCGGGTTGGAGAGCCGCAGGACGTCGCGCCGCGGGTCGTCGGCGGGCAGCCCGAGCGCGTCGAAGTCGGCCTCGCCGACGAACGGGAAGCTCACGACCTCGACGTAGCCCTCCCCCGCCATCGTCCGTCCCACGCGCCGCCGCAGGCGCTGGGCGCGGGTCAGGCCGCGACCCGACGGGGGCGTGGGGAGGACGGAGGGCACCTTGTCGTAACCGACCAGGCGCACGACCTCCTCGGAGAAGTCCTGGGTGTCGGTGAGGTCGGGACGCCACGGAGGGGGCGTCACGCTGAGCACCCCGGAACCGGAGACGTCACAACCGACGGCACGCAGGCACTCGACCGAGGTCGCCTCGGAGATGTCCATGCCGGACACGCGGGCCGCGAGGTCCCCGGGAACAGCCACCACGGGCATCGCCGGAGAGGTGCCCACGACGGTCACGCCGGGATCAGCCTGGCCGCCGCCGTACGTGACCAGCAGCTCGACGACGCGGTCGGCCGCGGCCTCGCAGATGGTCGGGTCCACGCCGCGCTCGTTGCGCTTGCCCGCCTCGGAGGAGATGCGGTGGCGCTTGCCGGTGCGGAACATGGACACGGCGTCCCAGTGGGCCGACTCGACGAGGATCGACGTGGTCGTCTCCGACATCTCCGTCGTCTCCCCACCCATCACGCCGCCGAGCCCGATGATGCCGGAGTCGTCGGTCACCACGAGGTCGGCGGGGTCCAGCGCGCGGTCGGTGCCGTCGAGGGTGGTGAGCCGTTCACCCGCCCGAGCCCGGCGGACCACGATGGGGCCCGAGAGCTTGTCGGCGTCGTAGCCATGGATGGGCCTGCCTGTCTCGAGCATGACGTAGTTGGTCACGTCGACTGCGAGCGAGATCGGGCGCATGCCGGCCGCCGTGATGCGCTGGACGATGAAGTCCGGCGTGGCCGCGGCCGGGTCGAACCCGGTGACGCGTCGCGCCACGAAGACCGGGCAACCGGACTCGTCCTCGAGCACCACGGGATGGCCCTGGTCGTTGGCCGCAGGCGTCTCGCGCAGCGCCGGGTCACGGAAGTTGCCCGCACCTTCCACCGAGATGGCGACCTCGCGGGCGATGCCGCGCAGGGACAGCGCGTAGGCGCGGTCGGGGTTGACCTCGAACTCGATGATCTCCTCGTCCAGGCCAAGGACGCCACGGACGTCGTCGCCGGGCTCGCCGGCATCGGCAGGCAGCACGATGATGCCGTCGTGGTCCTCGCCCAGCCCCAGCTCGCGGGCCGAGCAGATCATCCCGGCGGAGAGGTGGCCGTACGTCTTGCGGGCAGTGATCTCGTAGTTCCCCGGCAGCACGCCACCGGGCAGGATCACCACGACCAGGTCGCCCGGCTCGAAGTTGTGCGCGCCGCACACGATGCCCTGCGGCTCGCCGGTGCCGTTGGCAGCGCCGACGTCGACGGTGCACCAGTTGATGGTCTTGCCGTTCTTCTGCGGTTCCGGCTCCTTGGTCAGGACGCGACCGATCACCAACGGGCCCGTGATCTGGCTCCCCGGGCTGTGGACGGCCTCGAGCTTGAGGCCGGTCATGGTGAGCCGGCGTGTCAGCTCCTCGGTCGAGACCTCAGCGGGGACGTCGACGTACTCCTTGATCCACGACAGTGACGCCTTCATGTCAGATCTCCGTCCCGAAAGCCGAGGAGAACCGGACGTCGCCCTCGAAGAGCGGTCGCAGGTCCTCGAGGTTGTGCCGGAACATGAAGGACCGGTCGATGCCCATGCCGAAGGCGAAGCCCGAGTAGACGTCCGGGTCCACGCCGCACGCGACGAGCACGCGGGGGTTGACGACGCCGCAGCCACCGGCCTCGATCCATCCCTCACCGCGGCAGGTGCGGCAGTCGGGATCCTGGGAACGGCACACGAAGCACCGCAGGTCGACCTCGGCGGACGGCTCGGTGAAGGGGAAGTAGGACGGGCGGAACCGGGTGTCGATCCCCTCGCCGTAGAGCTGCTCGGCGAGGTGGTCGAGCGTGCCCTTGAGGTGGGCCATGGTGATGCCCTTGTCGACCACGAGTCCCTCGACCTGGTGGAACATCGGCGAGTGGGTGGCGTCGTACTCGTCGGTCCGGAAGACGCGACCGGGGCACACCACGTAGATCGGAGGCTTCCGGGTCAGCATGGTGCGGGCCTGCACCGGCGAGGTGTGGGTACGCAGCACGACGTGGTTCTCGGCCGGCTCGGTCCAGAACGTGTCCTGCATCGTGCGCGCCGGGTGGTCGGGCCCGAGGTTGAGGGCATCGAAGTTGAGCCACTCGGCCTCCACGACCGGCCCCTCGGCGACCTCCCAGCCCATCGCCACGAAGATGTCGGCGATGACCTCAGTCTGCAGGGTCAGCGGGTGACGGCTGCCTCGGCGACGACGTGTGGTGGGGAGCGTGACGTCGACGGTCTCCTCCACGAGCATGCGCTCCTCGTGCTCGGCCTCGAGGACGGCCTGGCGCGCTGCGAGCGCCTGGTTGACCGCCCCGCGTGCCTGGCCGACGCGCTGTCCGGCTTCCTTGCGGGCCTGCGGGGGTAGGGCCCCGAT